>NZ_JBHYTK010000016.1:53751-78518 GCF_042749255.1 Streptomyces sp. NPDC059524
GTCTGCGGGTTCCCTCGCGGGGAAAAAAACCAGCCGGACGATGTTACTATACCGGCCCCCGAAAGACCCCGCGTGCGCCGGAACATTACCTAGTTGCGGCCCTCGCTCTTTTTGTTCGCCAGAAAGCGCGCCCTTTCGCTGAACCCGGACGGCCCAGTACTGCTCGCCGCCGTGGCCCGCCCCGGGAAACCTTGGGGAGACGCCGGACATTCGGGCGCGCAAGCGGCAGGAGACGAAGCGGTGGGGCAGCGACGGGGTCGGCACGCACACGCACCGGGCAACCGTGGTCTGCGCACCGTCCTGCGACTGCTGCCGGCGCTCCTCGTCATCGGCGGCGCCGCCTACGAGTACAGCACCCCGGCGGGCTTCGCCGGTTCCCCTCTGTTCAGTGCCGCACCCCTGGTGGCGGCCCCCTTCTTCTCGATGCGCGCCACGATCCTCGCCGGTGTCGCCTCGATCGCGGCGATCGTCGCCGTCCATCTGCGCTTCACGAACGACTTCGGCTCCGACATCGTGACCGAGATGGTCACGGTGGCCACCGTCTGCCTGCTCGCCTGCTTCATCAACCGGATCGTGCGGCACAGCAGCGAACAGCTCGCCTCCGCCCGGCACATCGCGGAGGCGGCCCAGCGCGCCGTCCTGCCGGCCCCGCCCGGCCGGACCGGCGGCCTGGACGTCGCCGTGCGCTACGAGGCCGCGCAGGCGGGCGCGTTCATCGGCGGCGACCTCTACGCGGTGCAGGACACCCCGCACGGCGTGCGCGTCGTCGTCGGCGACGTGCGGGGCAAGGGCATGGGCGCGGTGTCGGCGGTGGCCGTCGTCATCGGCGCGTTCCGCGAGGCCGCCGAGCAGGAGGGCAGCCTGGAGAACGTGGCCCGGCGCCTGGAGCGGGCGCTGGCCCGCGAGGGCACCCGGCGCAGCGGCGTCGACGACTTCGAGGGCTTCACGACGGCGGTGCTCGCCGAGTTCCCGTACGGGGCGGGCCTGGTGCGGGTGCTCAACCGCGGGCACCCGGAGCCGCTCCTGCTGCACGGCGACGGCACGCTGCGGATGCTCGGTCCGGGCGAGGCCGCGCTGCCGCTCGGTCTGAGCGCGCTGGGCAGCTGGCCGGACCGGGCCACCGAGGAGGCGTTCCCCGCCGGCGCCACGCTGCTGCTCTACACCGACGGCCTGTCCGAGGCGCGCGACGCGCACGGCGTCTTCTACGACCCGGCGGACCGGCTGTCGGGGCGGAGGTTCAGCGGACCCGAGGAACTGCTCGCGGAGGTCGCCGAGGAGGTCCGGGAGCACACCGGCGGGGGCGCGCGGGACGACATGGCGCTGCTCGCCGTGCGACGTCCTTGATCGACATCACGGGGGGTGATCGAACGGCACCCCTGCGCATAACAATTGATACAGCGTCAGAAAGTCGTGGCGGATCCGTGTCCTCCGACTCGGGGTCAACTCGCCCGATTCCGCCCGCTCGTGCCCTGATAAGTCCAGGCCAAAGACGTGAACGATCAGTGGGAACGGCTTGGAAATCGTGTCGGCTGTCTATTAACGTTCGATAACGCAGCGCGGTCGTCCCAGCCGTCACAAGAGTCGGCTCCGCGCGCACGCGCTTAATCCCGAAAGGGAGCCGGGGAACCACCAACTTGGGGTGAATCGGACCGTAGCGACGCATGTGCGTCCGTCTACGCCCGTAGGAGACCTTCCTGCTCCGAACCCGTCAGCTAACCCGGTAGGCGAGAAGGAAGGAAAGGAGAGCGCCCCCGTGGCGTCGAACCGGCCTGCCCCCGAGTTCTCCTACGGCTCCGCCGAAGCGTCTGACGACTTCGGCGTCGAGCGAGAGAACTGGGAGGAGTGGAACCCCACCGAGGAGTCCGTCCGACCGGTCCGCGGCCGGCACCGCGTGGCCCGCCAGCGCGGCGGACTCGCGCGCAGCTCCACGGTTCTCGGCGTCGGCGTGATCGCCGCCGTCGGCGCCGGCGGCATCGCCACCGCGCAGGGCGGCAAGCCCGCGGTCTCGCTCTCCATGCCCGACCTTTCCGCGGTCAAGGACTCGCTGCCCGAGGCCAAGTCCCTGCCGGGCGTGGGCGCGCTCATATCCGGCTCGGACGACTCCGCCGACTCCGCGTCCGACGGCTCGCCGGCCGCGCAGGCCGCCCCGCTCACCACGGTGACCGACGGCGCGCAGGGACAGTCCGACGCGGGCGAGGCCCTGCGGGCCCGCATCATGGCCCAGGCCGAGACGCAGCAGTCCGCCGCCGAGGAGGCCGAGCGCCAGGCCGCCGAGGAGGCCGCCGCGCAGAAGGCCGCCGAAGAGGCCGCCGAGCAGCAGAAGGCCGCCGAGGCCAAGGCCGCCGCCGAGAAGAAGGCGGCCGAGGAGGAGGCCAAGCGCAAGGCCGAGGCCGAGCGCCTCGCCAAGCTGGCCAAGAGCTACAAGCTCCCCGTCGCCTCGTACACGCTCACCGGCACCTTCGGGCAGCCGGGCTCCATGTGGTCCTCCGGCTACCACACGGGCCTCGACTTCGCGGCCTCCACCGGTACGCCGATCTACGCGATCCACTCCGGGACCGTCACCGAGGCGGGCTGGGCCGGTGCCTACGGCTACCGCACCGTCCTCACCCTCGACGACGGCACCGAGCTGTGGTTCTGCCACCAGTCCTCGATGAACGTCAGCGTCGGCCAGAAGGTCAGCACCGGCGACGTCATCGGCCGCGTCGGCGCGACCGGCAACGTGACGGGCGCCCACCTCCACCTCGAGGTCCACCCCGACGGCCAGGCCACGGGCGTCGACCCGGCCGCCTGGCTGCGCGACAAGGGCCTCGGTCTCTGACCTTCCCCGATCCCCGGCGGTCCTGGCGGCAACCCCCCGACGCCAGGGCTGCCGGTTCCGCGTGCCCGCGCGCGCCCGCCGGCCGACACCCCGTCAGACCGACTGAGGTCCACCTCCGCCGGAACCGGCCGGAATACCGGATTCTGTGCGGGCGTTGAGAGGGTTCATGACTTCTCTGCGCTCACTCGGCTCCTCGGACCTCGAGGTCTTCCCCCTCGCCCTCGGTGGCAATGTCTTCGGCTGGACGGCGGACGAGGCCGCCTCCTTCGCGGTCCTCGACGCCTACACCGCCGCCGGCGGCAACTTCATCGACACCGCCGACTCCTATTCGGCGTGGGTGGAGGGCAACGAGGGCGGCGAGTCCGAGACCGTGATCGGCCGCTGGCTGGCCGCGCGGGGCCGGCGCGACGACGTCGTCATCGCCACGAAGGTGAGCCAGCACCCGCGGTACCAGGGCCTGTCCGCGGACAACATCAAGGCCGCCGCCGACGCCTCGCTGCAGCGCCTGGGCACCGATCACATCGACCTGTACTACACGCACTTCGACCAGCCCGACGTGCCCGTCGAGGAGATCATCGGCGCGCTCGACGAGCTGGTGCGGGCGGGCAAGGTCCGCTACATCGCGGCGTCCAACATCACCCCGGCCCGCCTCCAGGAGTCCCTGGACCTCTCCGACCGCGAGGGCCTCGCCCGCTACGTCGCCCTGCAGCCGCACTACAACCTGGTCTCGCGCGACACGTACGAGGGCGCACTGGAGCAGGTCGCCTCCCGCGCGGGCCTCGGCGCCGTCCCGTACTACGCGCTCGCCTCCGGCTTCCTCACCGGCAAGTACCGCACCGGCGTCACCGTCGACAGCGCGCGGGCGCAGGGCGCGGCCCGGCACCTGGAGACCGCGCGCGGGCAGGCCGTCCTCACGGCCCTCGACGAGATCGCCAAGGAGCGCGACGCGCAGGTCGCCACCGTCGCCCTGGCCTGGCTCGCCGCGCAGCCCACCGTGACCGCGCCGATCGCCTCGGCGCGCACCGTGGAGCAGCTCCCGGCGCTGCTCGCCGTCGCGGACCTCGAACTCACCGAGTCCGAGCTCCAGCGCCTCGGCCGCGCCTCCGCCTGACCGACAGCGGGCAGGCCCGGCAGGCCTAGTACCGGTACGGGTTGTAGTACGGGGGGCCCTGCACCGGCGGCCCCGCGTACACCGGCCACACCGGCACGACGGCGCGGGCCGCGTAGGCGAGGGCGGCCCGCGCGTAGCCCTGCCGCCGCCACAGCGCGTCGAGCAGCTCCCGCTCCCGTACGACGAAGTCGGCGCCGGCCCGGCCGCGGGCGCCGCGCCGGCGCAGCAGGGCGAGCGAGGTCGCGTACTCCTCGTACTCGGTGACCGCCGTCAGGGCCTCCTTGCCGCCGAAGTGCGCCGCGTACTCGCGGGCCAGGCGGCGGGCCTTGAGGGAGCCGAGCGCGAAGGGTTCGGGCGGGGCGAGCCAGCCGGCGGCCACATAGGCGGGCAGCTCCTCGCGGACGGCGCGCAGCTCGCGCTGGCGCAGGAACACGGCGAGCCAGGTGAGCAGCCCGAACACCGGCACCATGAACGTGGCGTAGACGGCGAAGAAGCCGTACTCGCCGAAGTTCGACGAGCCGTTCCAGAAGGCGTGCATGCCCATCGCGGTGAGGAGTCCGGCGAGCGGCAGCAGCACGCGGCGCACCTGGCCGCGGTCGGGGGCGGTGACGGCGGCGATGCCGAAGCCGATGCCGGTCAGCACCGTGAACAGCGGATGCGCGAACGGCGACATGACGACGCGGACGAAGAACGTCGCGGCGGTCACCGAACTGAGCCCTGGGCCTGTGCCGCTGATCTGGTCGGTGCCGAACGCGTTGCCCAGATAGAGGATGTTCTCGGTGAACGCGAAGCCGGTCGCGGTGACCCCGGCGATGACGATGCCGTCGACGACCCCGGCGAAGTCGCGTCTGCGGAACAGGAAGACGAGCAGCACCGCCGCCGCCTTCGCCGACTCCTCGACGACGGGCGCTATGACGGTCGCGCCGAGGGTGTCGGCGCTGGTCGGATCCGCAGTCGCGGTCGCTATCCAGCGGGTGGCGAAGCTGTTCGCCACGATCGCGATGAGGGCCGCCGCGCAGGCGCCCCACGCGAACGCGAACACCGTGTTCCGCCAGGGGCCCGGCCGGACCCGGTCCAGCCAGCGGAAGGCGGATATCAGCAGCGGCACCGGCAGCACGGCCAGGCCGAGGCCGACGAGGAAGCCCTCCGTGCCGGTCTGCTCCCGCACCAGCGCCAGGATCACCGCGCCGGACAGCGCGAGCAGCGCGGCGAGCGCCGTGGCCCGCACGCCCTTCCGCTCCCACCAGCGCGGATGCGGGACCGCGCCGCTCGGCGGGGTGCCGAGGGCGTGGTCCTGATGCGGTGGATAGGTGGGGTACGGGGCCACGGATTGACCCTAACGAGGGATGCGGGGCGCCGCGACGGGGCCCGTCCCCGGGGCGGGGCTCAGCGGCGCGTGAACAGCAGGTCGTGCACCACGTGGCTCTTGTCCAGGCCCTTGCCCTCGAACCGGGTCAGGGGGCGGAACTCGGGGCGCGGGGCGTAGCCGCCGTCCGCGATCGTGTTCACGTAGTCGGGGTGCGCGGTGAGGACCTCGAGCATCTGCTCCGCGTAGTCCTCCCAGTCCGTCGCGCAGTGCACCAGCGCACCCGGCTTCAGCGGGCCGGCGACCAGGGACAGGAACTCGGGCTGGATCAGGCGGCGCTTGTTGTGCCGCTTCTTCGGCCACGGGTCGGGGAAGTAGACGCGCAGGCCGTCGAGGCAGTCGTCCGGCAGCATCGAGCGCAGCAGGATGATCGCGTCCCCGTTGGCGACCCGGACGTTGCTCAGCCCGTTGCGGTCCGCCAGATTGAGCAGGTTCCCCTGGCCCGGCGTGTGCACGTCGACGGCGAGGATCCCGGTGGTCGGGTCGTCGGCGGCCATCTGCGCGGTGGCCTCGCCCATCCCGAAGCCGATCTCCAGCACGATCCGCTCGACCCCGGGGAACATTCCCGGCAGATCCAGCACCCGCTGCCCGTCGATGTCGAGACCCCACTTGGGCCACAGCCGCTCCAGGGCGTCCGCCTGAGCGGTGGTGACCCGGCTGCGGCGCGGCTGGAAACTCCGGATCCGCCGCTCGAAGTGCGACCCCGCGGGATCGGGCCGCGGCCCGTCCGGGAACCGGGGCTCATTGGGCCGGGCGGCGGCGGCAGCGGCCCGAGCGGCGTCGTCGGACAGCTCGGACGGCTCGGACGGCTCGGCGGCGTGGGGGATCTCAGGCGACTCAGACACAATGCCCTCGATTTTACGTACCCCGGGGAGCGGCAGCGCGGCCCGCTCCGGGCTCCTGCCCCGCCTGCGAGGCTCTGGTCGGCCTAGAGAGACGCCAGCACCCTGCGGGCGATCTCCCGCCCGATGGGGAGGGACGCCGTCGCCGCCGGGGACGGGGCGTTCAGGACGTGGACCGTGCGGGGGCCCTCGCTGATGAGGAAGTCGTCGACCAGGGTGCCGTCACGCAGCACCGCCTGGGCCCGCACCCCCGCCGGCGCCGCCACCAGGTCCCGCGACTCCACCGCCGGCACCAGCCTGCGCACGGCTCGGGTGAACGCCCCCTTCGACACGGACCGCACGATCTCCCCCGCCCCGTACCGCCAGTGCTGCCGCGCTATGTGCCACGACCCCGGCCAGCCGAGCGTCCCGGCCAGCTCGCGGGGCCGCACGGTCCCCCAGCCGTACCCCTCGCGGGCCAGCGCCGGCACCGCGTTCGGCCCCACGTGGACGCCGCCGTCGATGCCGCGCGTCAGATGCACCCCGAGGAACGGGAACGCCGGATCCGGCACCGGATAGACGAGCCCGCGCACCAGCTCGGGCCGGGCCAGCTCGAAGTACTCCCCCCGGAACGGCACGATCCGCATCCCCGGGTCGTCCCCGGCGAGCCGTGCCACCTCGTCGCACCGCAGCCCCGCGCAGTTCACCATCACCCGCGCCCGCACCACGTCCCCCGCGCGCGTGCGCACCGCGACGCCCCGCTCGGGCCGCCGGTCGATCTGCACGACCTCCGCCCCGTACCGGATCTCCGCCCCGGACACCTCCGCGAACCGCTCCGCGACCGCCCGGTAGTCCGCGATGCCCGTCGTCCCCACATGGATCGCGGCGAGCCCCCGCACCTCGGGCTCGTACTCCTGGATCTGGGCGGGGCCCAGCTCCCGCACCGAGATCCCGTTCTCCCTGCCGCGCTGGACCAGGGCGTGCAGGCGCGGCAGCTCGTCCCGCTCCGTGGCGACGATCAGCTTCCCGGTGACCTCGTGCGGGATCCCGTACTCCGCGCAGAACTTGACCATCTCGGCCGCCCCGCGCACCGCGAACCGCGCCTTCAGCGAGCCCGGCCGGTAGTAGATCCCGCTGTGGATCACCCCGCTGTTACGCCCCGTCTGGTGCCGGGCCGGGCCCGGCTCCTTCTCCAGGACGACGACCCGCGTGCCCGGCGCGGCCCGCGAGACGGCATACGCGGTGGACAGACCGACGATCCCCCCGCCGACCACCAACACATCCCCGTCGAACGCAGCCGTCCCCACCAGGCCTCACCTCCACGCCCTGCATCTTGCCCGACGCCACTGACAACGCGCTGTGTGCGGTGCGCCCGACCCCGGGCGACGGTCGGCGCGACCCCCGCGGGGGCCTACGCCGGCGCCATGAGGAGGGGACGCGCCCGTTCTCGTAATTCCACCACTCTCGGCTCGTCGCCGTAGGGCTCCAGGCGGTGCAGCAGGTCCCGGACGTACTCGGTCGTGCGGGCCGAGGAGATGCGGCCCGCCACCTCCAGCGCGCGCGTGCCCTGCTCGCACGCCGCGTCCAGGTTCCCCGACTCCAGCTCGGCCACCGCCGACACCACCAGACGCAGCCCGTGCGAGCGCACGAACTCCTCCGTGGGCTTCGACAGCGCCTGCTCCGTGAACCGGCGCACCTGCCGGGGCGCCTTCAGGTCCCGGTAGCACTCCGCCGCGTCCGCCGCGAAACGGTCGTAGGAGTAGAAGCCGAGCCAGGACGGATCGTTGTCCCCGTCGCGGGCCCGCTCCAGCCAGCCCTCCGCCGCCCGCAGCGAGGCGCCGGCCGCCTGCGCGTCACCGGCACGCGCGTGGGCGCGCGCCTCGACGAGCCGGAAGAAGCTCATGGTGCGGGCCGTCGCCAGGCTCTTGTTCCGCTCCAGGGCCGCCTGCGCCAGGTCCACGCCCTCGTCCCCGAACCCCCGGTACGTCGCCTGCAGCGACATGGAGGCGAGTACATAGCCGCCGAGCGGCACGTCCGCCGCCGCCCGCGCGAGCCGCAGCGCCTGGATGTAGTACCGCTGCGCCGCCTCCTGCTGCCCGGTGTCGAACGCCATCCACCCGGCCAGGCGCGTCAGTTCGGCCGACGCGCCGAACAGGGAGCGGCCCACGTCGTCCGAGTAGGAGCCGAGCAGCAGCGGCGCCGCCTCCACCCGCAGACACTCGGGCACCATCGACGAACGCCAGTCCCCGCCCCCGTACTTGGAGTCCCAGCGCCGCGCGTCCTCCGCCGCCTCGCGCAGCTTGCGCACATCGCTGTGGCCGACCTTCTGCGGTGCGCCCTCCTCGGCGCTGTGCGCCTCCCGCGCGACCGACGAGTCGGCCGGGGTTATCAGCCACCGCGAAGCGGGCGTCGCGTACGCGCTGACCGCGAAGGAGCCCGCGAGGGACTGCCAGATCCCGCCACCGCCCGCGCGGCGGCCGGCGAGGTCGAGCCGGTACAGCTCCGTCGCCGACTTCACCGCCGCCCGCACGTCCCGCGGGAAGGCGAGGCCGACCTCGGGCGCGGGGTCCGCGTCCGCGAGGCCGATCTCGTGCAACGGCACAGGCCGGCCCAGCTTCTGGCCGATCGCGGCGGCGATCAGGTGCGGGGCGGCGCCCTGCGGCACCATGCCCTTCGACACCCAACGGGCCACCGACGTCTTGTCGTAGCGCAGCGTCAGTCCGCGCTGCGCCCCCAGGTCGTTGACCCGGCGCGCCAGTCCTGCGTTGCTGATTCCCGCGAGGGCGAGAACGGCGCCGAGCTTCTCGTTCGGCCCGCGTAGCTCCCTGGACATGCGTCACCCCTCGACACAGACGGCTGCCGCGCCTGGCGGCTACGCCGAGAAGACGGCCCGACTCGGCCTGGCATAACCGCGCGGCATTCGTACACCCAGCGTAGTTCGCCGGATCCCAAGCGTTAAGGGCAGCGGTTCCATCTGGCGGGATTGTTGTCCGTACTGAAGTACGGCGCAGGCCACGCCGTGTGACCGTGTGCTCCGCCCGTGGTGCCGTGCGCCTGCGCGTGCGCTCTTGGCCGGTCCTGGGGGGAGGGCTTCCATGGGACCTGCGTGGGTCGGCCCGCTGTACTGGATCCAGCGGGCTGGGGGACACCGCCGCCTTCATCCCCGCGGGTGGCGGAACGGTCCGGGAGGCCGACCGAGCCTCCCGGACTGCGCGTTGCGCGCTGTGGCCGAAGCGGGTCGGCCGGCTCCGGCCATCACGCGCCGATTTGGCCGAATCTCGCCGCTGTTGTTCCGTTGTCGCCCCGCGCTGCCTGGGTAGTGCCGCGGGTCCGCCCGGGTTCAACCATCGCTCAAATGGGGCGCATCAGGGCGGTATCGGGGGCGCACGAGGGGGAGCGCGCGCCATTTTCCCGTGCCCACTTGCATCCTCCCCGACGCCGGCTTCGTGGCAGCATGGGTCCCCCTTGGATGTCCACAGCTTGTGGAGGCGGCGATGCGGTGGTTGGTGGGGTGGAGCAGTACCGCCGCCGGACCTGTCACCCCCGGCTCCGCCGGAGCGACCGGTACGGACGGCGAGACGGTCCACCCGGTCGGGTCCCAACTCCTGTGGGGCGACCCGGATCCCCTGTGGGCCGTCGGCGACTGGCGCCCCGACGAAGTGCGCATCGTGAAGGTCGACGACCAGACCCGCATCGCCGTCCTCGGCGTGTGCGGCGCCTCCGACGAGCAGCTGCGCGTCGGCCTGTTCGCCGCCCGCGGCGGCGCCCTGCGCCACCTCACCGCCTGGCCCGGCAGCTACACGGCCGTCGTCCAGGCAGGCCGCCGCGTCACCGTCCTCGGCGACCTCGCGGGCGCCCGGCCCGTCTTCCACACCCCCTGGGCCGGCGGCACCGCCTACGCCACCGCCGCCCTCCCGCTCGCCGACCTCATCGAGGCCAACCTCGACGTCGGCCACCTCGCCGCGCTGCTCGCCGCCCCGGACGTCCCCGAGGCCCTGCACGACTCGACGCCCTACGAAGGCGTCCACCGCATCCCGCCCGGCCACGCGCTCGTGCTGCGCGCCGGCACCCGCGAGATCGCCGGCTACGAGCCCGTCGCGTCCCTCGCCGTCGCCGCCACCCCCACCGACCCCGCCGACGCCGTGGACGGCGTGCGCGACGCCCTCGTGGACGCCGTACGCACCCGGCTCGCCGCCCCGCGCCACGTGCCCGGCACCGACCTCGACCCCGGGCCCGTGCCCGGCATGGGGCCCGCCGAGCGGCGCGCCGCCCGCGGCATGCCCGTGCCCGGCATCGGAGCGGACCTCTCGGGCGGGCCCGCCTCCGGCACGCTGGCGCTGCTCGCGGCGGGGCTGCCCGGGCTGCCCGGTACCGTCCTCGGGCACGGCACGGGCGCCGGCGAGCGGCTCCTCGCCGTCACCTTCAACGACCTGTCCGCCGCGCCGACGCATCACGAGGCCGAGCTGGAGCGCGCGGGGGCGCTCGCCGCGAACCCGCGCCTGCACCACGTCGTCGTGGCCGGCGGCGAAGAGACGCTGCCCTACGCCGAGTTGGACGGCCCGCTCACGGACGAGCCGAGCCCGCTCCTGGTGAGCGCCGCCCGGCATCGCGCGCGGCTCTCCTCCGGGAGCGCCGACCACTTCACGGGGTACGGCGCACGGCAGGTGCTCGACGCGCATCCGGCCCGGCTCACCGACCTCCTGATGGACCGTCGGCGCCGCCACATGGTGCGGCCCGTCGCCGCGCTCACGAAGGCGGACGGTTCCTTCACCGTGCCCGCGCGCGTGTACGGCGCCGCGCGCAAGCTCGCCCGCACGCCCTACCGGGCCGGACTCGACGGCCTGGCCGAGCTGTTGCTGCACCGGCGCTTCGACGATCCCGGCGGCGCCGTGGGGGCTTCGCTCGCCGCCCTCACCTGGGCCAGACCCGGGCCCGCCGCCCGCTGGCTGACCGGCGAGGCCCTTGCTGAAGTATCGGTTCGCCTACAGGCCGGGGCGACGCGTCCGGGACCGGGGCCGGGGCAGCGGCCCGGCGAGTTCCGGGCCCGCGCGGCGCTGGCCCGCCATGCCGCGGACCTCCGCGTCCTCGAACAGGCCGCCGAGATCCGCTTCCAGCGGCTGCACGCCCCGTTCCTCGACAACCAGGTCGTCCGCGCCTGCCGCGCCCTGCCGGAGGCGCTCCGCGTCCAGCCGGGGGCCCGCGCGGACATCCTCCGTACGGTCCTGGAGGGCGCCGGCGTCACGGACCTGCCCCCGGGCTGGGGCGCCCCCTCCCACGCCTCCTCGGAGGCCGCCGCCCGCACCGGGCTGCGGGCCTCGGCGGACACGCTGATCGCCCTCTTCGACACGCCGCTGCTCGCGCAGACCGGGCTCGTCGAGGCCCGGGTCGTCCGCAAGGCGCTCCGCGCGGCGGCCGACGGGGAACCACTGCCCGTCGACGGGCTCGCGGAACTCGTCTCACTGGAGCTGTGGCTACGGAGGCTGCTGGCGCGGCGCGGCACGTGCTGGACCGGTACGCCCGCGCGGGCACGGGCGGTCCCCTCCGGCACGGTCACCCCGGCCCGAGCCCTGGGCTCGGGGCTGTCCTGACGGCACTTCTCCGACCACGGACCCGGACCGACCCCGCACGGCCACCCGGTCCACCCAGCCTTGGGCAGTCTGCCGCCTGGGGCGATGGGGGTGCGCGTTCCATTGGGCCTCGCCCGTAGCCCCAGCCCTGCTCCCACCCACCCGCCCGCTCCGGGGGCGCCGGCCCGGCACCCTGCCCCGGGCAGCGGTACGAAGTCGGGGCCACCCAGCCTTGGGCAGTCTGCCGCCTGGGGCGGCACGGGTGGGCAAGGCGGCACCCCGGCGCCGGGCACGCGATTCATCGGGGCTCGGCTCAAGCGCCGCCGCCGTAGGGGCCGAACTCCAGCGCCGGGTGCCGCGGCGCAGACGCCGAGCGAAACGGCCGCGCGCCCGACAGGGCACACCGCAGACCCGCCCAGCCCCGTAAACCCCGCGCCCTCCCCATCCGGAGCGGCGACAATGCCCGGGTGCAGTACAGAATCCTGGGCGCCACGCAGGCGATCGACGACGCGAACGGCGACACACCCGTACCCCTGGCCGGCCCCCGCCTCCGCGCCCTCCTCACCTCCCTGGCCCTGCACACCCCCCACCCCGCCCCCGTCCACACCCTCATCGACGACGTCTGGTCCGACGCCCCGCCCGCGGACGCCCCGGCCGCCCTCCAGGCCCTCGTGGCCCGCCTCCGCAGAGCCCTCGGCAAGGACGCCGTCACCTCGGAGACCGCCGGTTACCGCCTGGCCGCCGCCCGCGACGACATCGACGCCCATGTCTTCGAGCGCCTCACCCGGGAGGGCACCCGCGCCCTCGCCGAGAACGCCCCGGACACCGCGGCCCGCACCCTGCGCGACGCCCTCGCCCTGTGGCACGGCCCGGCCCTGACCGACCTCCCGCTCCCTGACGGAGCCACCCGCCCCGAGGCCCGCCGCCTGGAGGCCCAGCGCCTGGAGGCGACCCGCGCCCGCGCCGAGGCCGATCTGCGCCTGGGCCGCGCCCCCGACCTCGTACCGGAACTGCGGGAACTGACCACGGCCCACCCGTACGACGAGCCCCTGCATGCCCTGCTGATCCGTGCCCTGCGCGCGACGGGCCGGGGCGCCGACGCCCTCGCCGCGTACGAACAGGCCCGCCGCACCCTCGCCGACGGCCTGGGCGCGGACCCGGGCCCGGACCTCCGGCGCATCCACGCGGAACTCCTCTCGGCGGCCCCCGCCCCGGCCGAGCCGGTCCAGCAGGCCCAGCAGGCCCAGCAGGAGCGACGGGCCGAGGCGGCCGGACCGGCCGGATCAGCCGGGCCGGTGGAGCCGCCCGCGCCGAGGGCCCCCGTCAGGACCGGCAATCTCCGGCCCCGTCTGAACAGTTTCGTCGGCCGGGAACCCGAACTGGACGCCATCCGTTCTGACTTGCGAGGCGCACGCCTGGTCACGCTCACGGGCCCGGGCGGCTCCGGCAAGACCCGCCTGGCGGAAGAGGCAGCGACGTCCTTCTCCCCGGCCTGGCTGGTCGAGCTGGCGCCGCTGGACGACCCGAGGGCGGTCCCCGGCGCGGTCGTCAGCGCTCTGGGCCTTCGCGAGACGGTCCTGGTGACGAGCGAGATGTCGACCGTGCCGCAGGACGACCCGACGCGGCTCCTCATCGAGCACTGCGCCCAGCGCGGCCTGCTCCTGATCCTTGACAACTGCGAGCATGTGATCGACGCGGCGGCCCAGCTCGCCGAGACCCTGCTCACGCACTGCCCGTCCCTGACGATCCTCGCCACCAGCCGCGAACCCCTCGGAGTCCCGGGGGAGTCCGTCCGCCCCGTCGAGCCGTTGCCGCCGGACCCCGCCTCCCGCCTGTTCGCCGAACGGGCCGCTGCGGTCCGCCCCGGTTTCGACCCCGCCCAGGACCGGGAGGCAGTTGCGGAGATCTGCCGGCGCCTGGACGGGCTGCCGCTGGCCATCGAGCTGGCGGCGGCCCGGCTCCGGCTGCTCACCCCGCGCCAGATCGCGGACCGCCTCGACGACCGCTTCCGTCTCCTGACCGGCGGCAGCCGCACGGTGCTGCCCCGCCAGCAGACCCTGCGCGCGGTCGTCGACTGGTCCTGGGACCTGCTGGACGAGCAGGAGCGCAGGGTGCTGTGCGAGCTGTCGGTGTTCGCCGGCGGCTGGGACCTGGAGGCCGCCGAGTCGGTGTGCGCGGCACCGCCCGCCACGACGGCGGACGCCCTGGGCTCCCTCCTCGACAAATCCCTGCTCATCGCCACCCCGCAGCCGGGCTCCGAGGGCGGTATGCGCTACCGGATGCTGGAGACGATCCACGAGTACGCGACCGAGCGCGCCGCCGAGTTCCCGGGTCTGCGCCGGGACGCCGAGCAGCGGCACACCGCGTTCGTCCGCGCGCTGCTCGAGGAGGCCGACCCCAAGATCCGCTCGGCGGAGCAACTGCCGTGGATCCAGCGCCTGGAGACGGAGCTGGACAACATCAGGGCGGCTCTGGCGCGCGCGACCCAGCCCGTCTCCTCCTCCGGTGCCCCGGACGAGGAGACGGCGATCGCGCTGACGCTGCTCATGGGCTGGTTCTGGTGGCTGCGCAACTACCGTACGGAGGCGGTCGCCTGGCTGGAGCGCGTCATCGCGCTGCTGCCCGGCCGCCGCACCCCGGACGATCCGGAGCATCCGCTGTACTGGCCGCGGATGAACCTGCGGCTGCTTGACCTGTTCCTCCTCGCGGACACCAAACCGCAGGAGACGGTGCGCGACGACGCCGACCGGGAGTACGTGGCGCGCGTGCAGGCCGCGTTCGAGCCGCCCAACCCGCGGGGCGCCCGTTTCCCGGGGATCATCTGGCCGTTCTCGCTGTTCTTCCTGGACGAGGAGCGCCGGGACGTGCGGGCGAGCCTGGACGCGGCGCTCGCCAACTGCCGGCGGTTCGGGGGCGACTGGGAGATCGGCGTGACGCTGATGTTCCGGACGCACGTCGCGGTCGACATGCCGGGCAACATGCGGGGTGTGGACGGCGATCTGGCCGAGCTGCGGGACATCAGCCGCAGGGTGGGCGACCGCTGGATGCGCGCCCAGGTGAGCAGCGCGGCCGGCGAGGCGGCGATGGCGCGCGGCTTCCTGGAGGAGGCGCAGGCCGAGTACGAGGAGTCGCTGCGGCTGGCCTACGAGGTCGGCGCGTACGCGGAGGCGCCGTTCCTGCTGGCCCGGCTGGCGGAGATCTCCTACCGGTCCGGTGACAAGGAGGCGGCGTGGCGGACGCTCGACGTGGCGCATGCCGAGGCGGCACAGGTCGGGGTGACGGACACGACGGCGTTCGTGCGGCTGCTGCGCGGCCAGTTGCTCCTTGCGGACGGTGAGGTGGCCGCCGCGCGCGAACAGTGCGACGAGGCGCGGGCGCTGGCGGAGGCCGGCACGCCGCCCCCGCAGTTCATCGCGGTCCTGGGCGCGCTCGACGCCCGGGTCACGGCGGCCGAGTCGGGGCCGCGGGCGGCCCTGGAGCTCCTCGTGCCGGTGCTGCGCGACGCGGTGATGGAGCAGTGCGCGGAGGCGGTGACGGGCGGCCTCATCGACGTAGGGGCAGAACTGAAGGCGCGGGCGGGCGGATTGGAGAGCGCGGTGCGTCTGTTCGCCGCGTCCGGCGCCCTGCGGGGCGACCTGGCGCGCCCCTACCCGGAACGGAAGGCGTGCGAGGACGTCGCGTCCCGGGCACGCGACGAGCTGGGCGCCGCGCGCTACGAGACCCTGCGCGAGCAGGGCCGGTCCTTCACCCCGGACCAGATCCTCACCGAGCTCGAACCCTAGGAGCGGCTGAGGCGCGAGCTCGGGCCGGGGGCCGGCTGAAGCGCCGGCCGCTTGCTCTAGGAGCAGGTGAAGCGGGAGTTCGCCCAGTCCGCGATCGCCGCGGCGCCGAACGGGGCGTGCGGTTCGACCACGAGGCGGATCGTCCTGGCCCCGGAGAGTCCGACGTGCACGGGCACCGCCGGCTGGTCACCCCGGACGACCGGCGACTGCCAGGCCTGCGCCCCGTCGACGTAGACGGAGAAGCGGACCGCGCCCATGCCGAGCGACATGTCGTCGACCCCGACCACCGCGTCGTAGGCGGTGCAGCTGCGGTTGAGGTCGATGGTGACCGAGGAGGTCGACGCCACCGAGACGCCGTGCGCGTACTGCTGCCCCGCGATCGACAGGCCGGTGCGCTGCCAGACCGGAGTGCTGCCGAAGCGCATCTCCGGCCCGGTGCCGTCGCCGAGGCCGCCGTACGAGAGCTGGTTCCACTGGTAGACGGCCGGGGGCGCCGGAGGCGGAGGCGTCGGCTTCGGGGTGGGAGTCGGGGTCGGCGTCGGCGTGGGGGTCGGCGTCGGCTTCGGGGTGGGAGTCGGCGTGGGCGTCGGTGTCGGGGTGGGAGTCGGCTTCGGCTTCTCGGCCGGCGGCGGGGTCGGCTCGGGCTTCGGCGCCGCGGCGGGCGGCTCCGGCTGCGGCTCGGGGGACTCCTTCGGCTTCTGCGGCACGATCGGCTGCGAGATCGGCGGCTTCTCCTGGCGCGCCTCCGGCTCGGGCTTCTTCGCGTCGCCGCCGGTGAGCGCCATGGCGACGGCCACGGCGATGCCCGTGGCCACGACACCGGCCGCGATACCTGCCTTCGCCGGGGCGCCGAGCCCCTCCGACGCGGCACCACCGGCCGCGCCGCCCGAGGTCCCGCCGGTCGCCGCGGCCGCACCGCCGGCTCCCGCGGCGCCCAGGGTGCCGCCGCCGATGATCGCGGCGACCTTCGCGTACCCGGCGGCACCGAACCAACCGATGACGGCGATCGGCACGACACCCGGGATACCGCTGGCGACTTCCTTGATCTGGCCGGCGGCCAGACGGCACTTGGCGCACTCCTCCAGGTGCTTGCGCAGCCCGCGCTCGGCACGGGTGCGCAGGCTGCCGCGCGCGTAGGCGCCGAGCCGGTCCGCGTAGCGGGAGCACTCCTCGGACTGGATGAGGGTGGCCGAGACGTGGGCCTGGAGGTAGGCCTCCTTGAGTCCCTCGCGGGCACGCTTGGCGAGCACGCGCGTGCCGTTGGCGTCGAGGCCGAAGAGGGTGGCGACATCGCTGGGCGACTCGTCCTCCACCTCCGTGTGCCACAGCACGGCCTGCCAGCGCTCGGGCAGTGAGCGGAACGCCTGCATGGCCATCGACTGCTCGGCCTCGTGCATGGCGCGGACGTCGGCGCCCAGCTCGAGCGTGTCGTCGTCGGAGACCTCGCTGGAGCGCGAGGCCTGCTGGGCGAACACGGCGAAGTCGTCGACCAGTTGCTCCCGCTTCGCGGACTTCGTCCAGCCCGCGGCGACCCGGCGCACCGTCGTCAGGAGGTACGCGCGCACCGCGTACTCGGGTCCGCTGCCGCCGCGCACGGCCTGCAGCATGCGGGCGAACACCTCGGCGGTGAGGTCGTCGGCGGTGTGTCCGTCGCGGCAGCAGGTACGGGCGTAGCGGCGCACGGAGGCCGCGTGGCGGCGGTACAGCTCCTCGTAGGCGCCGTCGTCGCCCGCGCGCATCTGTCCGATGAGGTCGGCGTCGGACGGCGGCAGATCGGCCCCGCCTGCTCCCGGCACGCCCACGACATCGGGGCCGAGACTCTCGCGCTGCGCCGGTACGGACACCTCGGGGTCGGCCGGCGCGGGCGGCTGGGCCCGGCCCGGTCCGCCCTGGCTCGGCACCTGTTGTGCGGCATCGCTGGGGGAGCGGCCGTCGCCGCTCGTTCCCTGTCCGCCGGGCTGCTGCTCGTCCCGCCCGTCAACGCTCATCGCGGAAGCCCCCGACCGCCCACTCTGACCCGAACCACCGGGAAAGAGTGCCACACAGGCACCCCACCGCGCCGGTCACTGCTCCGCAACCACTCATCCGTGGAGTTTTCCGGCCACGGGGCACTAGTGTTCGGCGGTTGGGGTAAGAGTCAAAGGCCGTACAGGCAAAGGTAGTTGGCGGCAAAGGCGCCGTACGCGCCGTTCGTGACGGAGCCCTTCGACCCATGGTGTTCAAGCCGTCACAGACGGTCGGCCATCCGCACCGGAGCCCGCGCGACCGCCCACAGGCAGCCGCCCGCACGAAGCCGGCCCGAGACACCCGACGCGAAACGGCCGACCGCCCCCGCCCGCCGAACACGGGCGATCAAAGACGCGGTCGGCCGCAGAACAGGTCGCTCACGCGGGGCGTGAGCGCAGCCCCTCCAGGAGGATGTCGAGCAGGCGGGCCGACGCGGCGGCCTGCTGCGCGGCGTCCGGCAGGGAGGGAGCCGCCGTGGCGATCACGAGGAGCACGTCCGCCACGGTCACGTCGGTGCGCAGCTCACCCGCCTCCCGCGCCCGGTCCACGAGCCGGCCCACGACGTCGAGCAGCGCGGCCGCCCCCGCGTCGTCCGCCGGAAGCACCTCGGCCGGCGCCGTCCGCTGGTCCACGAGCCGCAGGTCGGCCCCGTCGACCGCGGCCCGCTGCTGCGGCACCCGCGCCTCGTCGTGCGCCGCGGGCGGCTCGTCGGCCACGCTCACGCGCAGCACCTGCGGAGGCAGCAACCGGCCCGCGCCCGAGGCGACCGAGGTCCGCAGGAAGCGCGACAGCGCCGACCACGGTTCGTCCTCCTGGCCCAGGGCCGTGCGCGCCTGGTCGGTCAGCCGGGCCGTCTCCTCCTCGGCGATGCGCCGCACCAGCACGTCCTTGCTGGGAAAGCGCCGGTACACCGTGCCCACGCCGACCCGCGCGCGGCGCGCCACGTCCTCCATGGGCGCCCCGTACCCCAGCTCGCCGAAGACCTCCCGGGCCGCGCGCAGCACGTGCTCCAGGTTGCGCTGTGCGTCCACCCGCAGCGGAGTGGACCGGGAACTGTCGCTCGCTCCCCGCCCATTGGCCCCGCCGGGGACACTCGTCGGCGTCACGGTGGACGCCGAGGTCCAATGAGAATCCTGAATGTGCATATGTGTTCCCCCGGTAATGACGTCTCCCCCCGGAGACACTCCCCGTCATTTGTCAGCCGGAGCGTGAGGAACCGACAGAGAAGTCCGGCAGCCGTCCCGCGGCGCCGTCAGTGCGTCCCCCGACACCCCGACAGCACACGAACATAGTTGACCGGGAGTCAATTCAGAAGGGGCAGGTTCCGCACGGAGCGCCCCCCGAACGGAGTACGCGGGGATTCCGCCCCGAATGCACCCCCACCACCTCCCACCCCCTCACCCGCTGACCTGCGCACCTCCCGCGAACCCCACCCCCCGGCGCAACCGGTACGGCGCACTCCGTTCCGTCACACAAATTGTCGGGGCTGTGGACAAACGCAGGAGCCCGATGCGTCATGGGAGGGTGAGGGCAGCAAACGACCGGGGGACGACCCCCACAGCGCGCATTCTCGTCGTCGGCGGCGGATACGTCGGGATGTACACGGCCCTGCGCCTCCAGAAGAAGCTCAAACGGGAGCTGCGCAGCGGGGACGCGGAGATCGTCGTGATCACCCCCGACCCGTACATGACGTACCAGCCGTTCCTGCCCGAGGCCGCCGCCGGATCCATCTCGCCGCGCCACGTCGTCGCCCCGCTGCGCCGCGTCCTGCCGCACTGCCAGGTGATCGTCGGCGAGGTCGAGTCCGTCGACCACGCCAAGCGCACCGCCCGCTACACCACCCTCGCCAGCTCCGACGAGGGCACGGGCCCCGCCTCGATCGCCTACGACGAACTGGTCCTCGCCCCCGGCTCGATCTCCCGCACCCTGCCCGTGCCGGGACTCGCCGACCACGGCATCGGCTTCAAGACCGTCGAGGAAGCCGTCGGCCTGCGCAACCACGTCATCGAGCAGCTCGACATCGCCTCCTCCACCCGCGACCCCGCGATCCGCGACGCCGCCCTCACCTTCGTCTTCGTCGGCGGCGGCTACGCGGGCGTCGAGGCCCTCGGCGAGCTGGAGGACATGGCCCGGTTCGCCGCGAAGCACTACCACAACGTCAAACCCGAGGACCTCAAGTGGATCCTCGTCGAGGCCAGCGACCGGATCCTGCCCGAAGTGGGCCCCGAGATGGGCCGCTACACGATCCGCGAACTGCGCGGCCGCAACATCGACGTACGCCTCGAGACCCGTCTCGAATCCTGCGAGAACCGCGTCGCCGTCCTCAGCGACGGCTCCCGCTTCCCCACCCGCACCGTCGTCTGGACCGCCGGCGTCAAACCCAGCCCGCTGCTCGCCGCCACCGACCTGCCCCTCGACGAACGCGGCCGCCTCACCTGCACCGCCGCCCTCGCCGTCGACGGCGCCCCGCACGCCTGGGCCGCCGGCGACGCCGCCGCCGTCCCCGACACCACCGCCGACGCACCCGGCCGCACCTGCGCGCCCAACGCCCAGCACGCCGTCCGCCAGGCCAGGACCCTCGGCGACAACATCGCGGCCTCCCTGCGCGGCGAACCCCTCACCGACTACGCCCACGCGTACGTGGGATCCGTAGCCTCCCTCGGCCTCCACAAAGGCGTCGCACACGTCTACGGACGCAAGCTGAAGGGCTACCCTGCCTGGTTCATGCACCGCGTCTACCACCTCAGCAGGGTGCCGACCGTCAACCGAAAGGCCCGTGTCCTGACCGAATGGACGCTCTCCGGCCTGTTCAAGCGAGAGATCGTCTCGCTGGGCTCCCTGGAGCGGCCGCGCGCCGAGTTCGAACTCGCGGCCGGTGGTGTCCCTCCTGCGGACCCTTCTGCCGACCCGCCGAAGGGACCCACCGACGATCCCTCCCCGGACCCGAAAGGGTCGTCCTGACCGCACCGTTGACGCCCGTCCCACGGCCCGACGGCGGCCCCGACGGCCCCGCACCCGGCCGCACACACGGCCCCACCTACGGAACGCGGAACTACCGCAGGCGGTCCGGCGTCTGACGTTTGTCAGTACGGTCGGCCAGACTGGTCCCCGACCATGGGCGGGCGCATCGCCCGACCACGACCCCACGAGGCTTTCCCCACCGTGAACTTCACCCGCTGGAGCGCCCGGCTCCCCGGAACGCAGCGCCGCGCGGCAGCGCGAGCCGACCACGGAGCACCCCAGCGAGGCGAGGGCGCCGTCCCCGCGGCCCGTGCCGAGCGCAGGCTCGACGAGAGCCCCGACGGCGGCCTCGACACCCTCCCGGTCCGCGACGTCCTCGACCGCATCCCCGGCCTCGTCGCCCTCGTCCAGGGCCCCGAGCACCGCGTCGCCTACCTCAACGACGCCTACGTGGCCGCCTTCGGCGACCGCCCCGCCGGCGAACCCGCCCGCACCGCGCTCCCCGAGCTCGACGAACTGAGCCTGCTGCCGCTCCTCGACCAGGTGCTGCGCAGCTCCAAGCCCCGCACGGTCAAGTCCCGCAAGACCTCCGGCGGCCGCTCGTACACCGTCACCTGCACCCCGCTGGAGACCGACGGCGGCCCCGGAGTCCTGATCTTCGCCGCCGACGTCACCGACCACGCCGAGGCCGCCGAACGGCTGCGCACCAGCGAGCGCCGCCAGCGCGAGACCGCCGTCACCCTCCAGCGCTCCCTGCTCCCGCAGGAACTGGAGGAGCCCGACGACCTGCGCATCGCCGCGACCTACCAGCCCGGCGGCACCGAGGCCGCGGTCGGCGGCGACTGGTACGACGTCATCACTCTCGGCGGCGGCCGCACCGCCCTCGTCATCGGCGACGTCATGGGACGCGGCGTCCGCGCCGCCGCGGTCATGGGCCAGCTGCGCACCGCCGTCCGCGCCTACGCGCGCCTCGACCTGCCCCCGCACGAAGTACTGCAACTGCTGGACGGCCTCGCCACCGAGATCGACCCGCACCAGATCGCCACCTGCGTCTACGCCGTCCACGACCCCAACGAGGGCCGCCTCGTCTACGCGTCCGCGGGCCATCTGCCGATCCTCGTCCGCGACGAGACCGGCACCATCCACCGCGCGGAGGAACCCACCGGTCCGCCCCTCGGCACCGGCGGCTGGCTGCACGCCTCGGGCTCGGTCCCGCTCGGCCCCGGCTCCACCGCGGTCCTCTACACGGACGGCCTGGTCGAGCGCAGGGACGAGGACATCGACGAGGGCGTCGCCGCCCTGGAGCGCGCGCTGGCCGGCGCCACCGGTACCCCGCAGGTCGTCTGCGACCGGCTGATGCGCGCCCTCGGCGTCGGCGCCGACCATGACGACGACGTCGCCGTCCTGGTCCTCCAGCACCCGGCCCGCAAGGGCACCGACGGGGAGCTCTTCCGCAACGCCGCGCTCGAACTGCTCGGCGGCGTCGAGGCGGCCCCCCGCGCCCGCGCCTTCGCCTCCGGCGTCCTCACCAGCTGGCGCTTCCCGACGGACCTGCACGACCTGGGCGTCCTCGCGGCCAGCGAACTCGTCGCGAACTCGCTCCAGCACGGCACCCCGCCCATGCGCCTGCGCCTGCGCCGCACGGACCGCCGCCTGATCATCGAGGTGACCGACGGCGACGACCACCTGCCCCGGCGCCGCCGTGCGGAACCGGGGGACGAGACGGGCCGCGGCATCGCGATCGTCGCGACCATCGCCTCGAACTGGGGATCACGACGCACACCGGGCGGCGGCAAAGCCGTCTGGTGCGAGTTCGTCCTCCCCGACAGCACCTCCTGAGCGCTGCTGCTTCAGCCGGCGGACACCGTGGTCGCCGGCTCGGGCGCGCCCTTCATCACGACGCGGCTGCCGGCCAGCGACGGCTGGTCCTGCACCGGCGTCAACCGCTTCCCGAGTCTCAGCCCGAGCACGGTGATGCCGAGCGAGAACAGCATGAACGTCACGATGTACGGACCGTGCAGCGCGGCGCCCATGGGCCCGCCCACCGCCGGCCCGACGGCCAGCGCGAGCTGCTTGACCAGCGCGAACGCCGAGTTGTACGACCCGACCATGCCGTCCGGGGCCAGATCGGCGACCAGCGGCGCCACGGTCGGCGACAGCATCGCCTCACCGAGCCCGAACAGCGCGTACGTCGAGATGAACGCGGCGGTGGCCATGGCCTGGCTGCCGTGCCCGAGCCCCGCGTACCCGGCGGCCGCCCACGCGACGGCCCAGATGATGCCCACAGCGGCGATCACGCGCGAGCGCTTGCGACGCTCCACGAACTTCAGGACGGCGAACTGGGCGACGACGATCATCGCCGTGTTCGCCGCGAGGGCGATGCCCAGGGTGGACGGGGAGATCCCGGCGGCCTCGACACCGTAGGCGCTCAGTCCGGACTCGAACTGGCCGTAGCAGGCGAAGAACAGCACGAAGCCCAGCACGCACAGCTGGACCATCGCCCGGTGCCCGAGCAGCGTGCGCAGTCCGCCCTTGGAGTCGCCCTTGGGCGCGGCCTCACCCAGGTGCTGCCCCTGCGGCATCCGCACGGTCAGCACGATGCCCGCGAGCACCAGGAACATGACGGCCTCGATGCCGAAGAGCAGCAGGAAGCTGTCCGGCCGGTTCACGTCGACGATCTGGCCGCCGATCAGGCCACCGATGCCGAGTCCCAGGTTCTGCAGGAAGAACTGCATGGCGAAGGACCGCGTCCGGGTCTCCGGGGAGGAGCACCAGACGATCATCGTGGCGAGCGCGGGCTGCAGCACGGCGGTGCCCGCGCCGAGCACGGCGGCGGCCGCGATGGCCGCCGGCTCACTGACGGCGAGCCCGAGCCCGACGGCCCCGACCGCCGCCACACCCGACGCGACGAGCAGGACGGGCATGGGGCCGCGCCGGTCGATGGCGCGGCCGGTGAACGGCAGGACGACGAGGGCGGCCATCGCGAACGCGGCGAGCACTACGCCCGCCGCACCGGCCCCCAGTTCCCGGACCTCTGCCACATAGACATAGAGGAACGGAACCGTGAAGCCCACGCCGAACGAACTCAACGCGCTACCCACCTGCACACGCCGCATCGCGGCGCCCATCGCCCTGGTCACTTTCACCTGCCTCTTCCGTGAAGCCTTCACCCTGAAGACTTCGAACCTAAAGTTAGAAGCTAAACAGTACACCTCGAAGGACTTCGACGCCAACTGGCCGCGTGCCATACTTCGCGGCATGGCGGACAACCCCGACGGACCGACAGCGGAGCCGACCCTCGAAGAGCAGATCGCGGCGTACCAGCGCGAGTTCCAGGACCTCGACCCCCAGGTCGAGCAGATCGTCTCGGCGCTCGGCAGGCTCAACCGGCGCATGAACGTGGCGTACGGCAGGCAGACCGCGGAGATCGGCATCAGCAACGCCGAGTGGGAGGTCCTGAAGGCCCTCGTCCTGTCCGGCGCCCCGTACCGCATGGGCCCCGGCGAGCTCGCCAAGCGACTCGGCCTCACGCCCGCCGCGATGACCCACCGCATCGACCGGATGGTCCAGGAGGGCCTGGTCACCCGGGACCGCGACGAGAGCAACCGCGTACGCGTCATCGTCGAGCTCACCGCAGAGGGCCGCGAGAAGTGGCTGGCGGCCATGCGCCTCGCCACGGTCTTCGAGGAGGACCTCCTCCAGGACCTCACCTCCGTGGAGCGGGGCCTGCTCGGCGAGGTCCTCACCCGCCTGCTCCGCCGCGTCGAGCACGCCCAGCCGGACGCCGGCGGCCGGCTCAACGACCTGGACTGAGGCCCCGCACGGAACCCGCCAGGGTGTTCACCGGGTGGGGGTTGACACGCCCCTCCCCGGTCCGTAAAGTTCTTCGGGTTGCCGCGGGGCCGTAACGGTTCTGCGACAGCACCTTCCGCCGCGAACGCGGCACCCACACACCAGCACGATCTCCCAACGGGAATGATTTCGGCATGTCCGAATTCCATTCGAAATTGGGTTGCGCAGGACCCGATCGACTCGATTAGGAACTGCCGCGAGGATCCGCTAATGTTTGGGACGTCGGAACGGCCCAACAGCCGCGAAGACAAACCCGGTTGACTGGGAATCAGGCCCGAAAGGATCTGATAGAGTCGACACCGCAGGAAGGCCGAAAGGCCGGAAAGCGAAAAAGCAAGACCAGCAAGACCCCGAGGAAATCGGCCGGTGAAACGGTCTGATAGAGTCGGAAACGCAAGACCGAAGGGAAGCGCCCGGAGGAAAGCCCGAGAGGGTGAGTACAAAGGAAGCGTCCGTTCCTTGAGAACTCAACAGCGTGCCAA
>NZ_JBHYTK010000017.1:0-35120 GCF_042749255.1 Streptomyces sp. NPDC059524
AGGCTGCGCCTCATCGGGGAAATGCGACCCGAAGGGTCTGCATTTCAGGGGCGCGGGGAACTGCGCGACCAACCCCCACCGGCCCGCAGGCGACCGGAGAGCCAGAGGCCCGCACGATCCCGCCCCGGGCAACTGTTAGCGTGCCGGACATGCGCGCACCCATCGGCACCTTCGACACCGTCACCCCCGCCCCGGACGCCCTGAACCTCCTCACCCGCCCCGTCGCGGACGCCGTCCGGAACTGGCGCGGCAGCGTCCCCGCGCAGGAGCTGATCCACGTCGACACCGAGCCCGACTGGGCCGACACCGCCACGTTCGTCGAGCACTACGGCCCCGACCTGCTCGACACCTCCGCCAACTGCGTCGTCGTCAGCGGCAAGCGCGGCGGCGAGGCGACCCTCGCCGCGTGCGTCGTCCTGTCCGCCACCAAGGTCGACGTCAACGGCGTCGTGCGCCGCCACCTCGGCGCCCGCAAGGCCTCCTTCGCCTCGATGGACACCGCGACCGGGGAGACCGGCATGGAGTACGGCGGCATCACCCCCATCGGCCTGCCCGCCGACTGGCCGGTCCTCGTCGACGCGGCCGTCGCCGACCTGCCGTACGTCCTCATCGGCAGCGGCACCCGCCGCGGCAAGCTCATCGTGCCGGGCAAGGCACTCGCCGAGCTGCCCGGCGCCACCGTCCTCGAGGGCCTCGGCATCGCTGTCTAGGACGCCCCGCCCAGCCTCTCCTCGATCCAGGCCCGGCCGAACCCCACGACCACGCCCGCGTCGAGGAGATGGCACTCCGCCGCCCCGACCCTCCCGCTCCTCCCCAGCCCCGCGGCCAGCAGCTCCGCGCCGATGACCTCGAACGGGTCGCGGCCCGGCGGCACCACGGAGCCGTAGTCGAACGCGCCCCGCTCCGAGTCGATGTCGTGGAACCGCCGCCACACCCGCCGTCCGCCGTCCCGCAGCGGCTGCTCGTACGACACGAACCGCTTGCCCGGCGCCTCGGCCAGCGCCTCCGCGTGATGCAGCAGGGTCAGCGTGTCCAGCGGGGCGCCCAGCATCAGGACCCGGCCGCCGCGCGCCACCAGACGGGCGAGCGGACTGTCCGGCCCGTGCGGATCGTCCCAGGGGTGATCCACCGTCAACTCCCGGGCGCCCGCGCCCAGCGCGGCGAAACTCGCGTCCGGATGCCGGCTGCGCAGAGCGCCGGGCCGGTGCCGCAGTGCCTCCGGCAGCCGTCCGTTCGCGTGGTCGCACTCGCTCGAATCCGGGTCGTACGCCGGGTGTTCGTCGCGCACGGCGTCCCGCCAGGCCGCGGGCCAGGAGTCGAAGTCGTAGGGCAGGGCGTCGTTCCAGCCGCATGTGACCATCAGCGTGCCGGACGCGCCGACCACGTCGAGAAGCGCGTCGAGCACCGTGCCGGCGCCGCCCGCCACATAGCCGAGCGCGGACATCTTCGTATGGAACATGACGGTGTCGCCGGGGCCGAGCCCCAGCGCGGTCAGGTCGCGGGCGAGACGGCGCCGGGTGACGGGGCCGCCGGAGCGGGTGAGCAGAGTGCGTTCGTCCACCCGGCCGACGGTACGCGCCCCGAGCGGAGCGCGGCCGCGGCTCATGAGATCTTGAACCGGACAGCCGTAGAGGGAGAGTTGACGACATGACAGACCAGCTGACCGTCGCTGTGCTCGGCACCGGCATCATGGGCGCCGCCATGGCCCGCAACATCGCGCGCGCCGGACACACCGTGCGCGCCTGGAACCGCAGCCGCGCCAAGGCCGAGCCGCTCGCCGCCGACGGCGTGCAGGTCAGCGACACCCCGGCCGAGGCCGTCGCCGACGCCGACGTCGTCCTCACGATGCTCTACGACGGGCCCGCCGCGCTCGACGTCATGCGGCAGGCCGCGCCGGGGCTGAAGCCGGGGGCGGCCTGGCTGCAGTCGACGACGGCCGGGATCGACGGCATCGCCGAACTGGCCGAGTTCGCCGCCGAGCACGGCCTCGTCTTCTTCGACACCCCGGTCCTCGGCACCCGACAGCCCGCCGAGGCCGGTCAGCTTCTCGTCCTCGCGGCCGGGCCCGTCGACCGGCGTGAGGCCGTCGCCCCGGTCCTCGAAGCGGTCGGGGCCCGCACCGCGTGGATCGGCGAGGACGGGGGCGCGGGCGGTGCCACGCGGCTCAAGCTCGTCGCCAACAGCTGGGTGCTCGCCGCGACCAACGCGGTGGGGGAGGCCCTCGCCCTCTCCCAGGCGCTCGGCGTCGACCCGCAGTCCTTCCTCGACGCGATCGCCGGTGGCGGGCTCGACATGCCGTACCTGCACGCCAAGTCGGCGATGATCCTGGAGGACCGGCTGACCCCGGCCCAGTTCGCGGTGGACACCGCGGCGAAGGACGCGCGGCTCATCGCCGAGGCCGGGCGGGCGCACGGGGTGCGCCTGGACGTGGCCGAGGCGGCCGCGGCCCGCTTCAGCCGTGCCTCGGAACAGGGGCACGGCCACGAAGACATGGCCGCCGCCTATTACGCCTCCTTCGACACCCCCTGATCCCGGCTGCGGCGGCGCCGCACGGGCCGAGGATCGTTCGCCGGGCGCCGCCCGGTGGGGCTTCTCGCGCCGTTCCGGGTGTGCGTCCGGTCGGCTCGACCCAGCCTTGGGCAGTCTGCCGCCTGGGGCGATGGGGGTCCCCCCTGCTCGAGCGAAGCCGAGAGCTTGGGGGAGGGTGGGCAAGGCGGCACCCCGGCGCCGGGTGCGCGATGCATCGGGGCTCGGCTACAGCGCCACCGCCGTAGGGGCTGACGATCATCGCCGGGTGCAGCCCGGTGGGGCTTCTCGCGCAGTTCCCCGCGCCCCTGAAGGGCGCACTCCGTGCGCCCCAGGGGCATGTCGGTCGCGCCCCGCGACGGAGTCGCTGAACGGCACAGCCCCGCGCCCGCCGGGCGAGTGTGTTCCCCGCGATGACTTGTCAGGGGAGGCGGGGGATCTCTATGGCCGGGCAGCGGTCCATCACCATTTCCAGGCCCTCCTCGCGCGTCCGCGCATGCGCCTCCTCGTCGACCACCCCGAGCTGGAACCACACCGCCTTCGCCCCGATCGCCACGGCCTCGTCCGCCACCGGCCCGGCCAGCTCGCTGTTCACGAAGACGTCCACCACGTCCACCGGGAACGGGATGTCCGCGAGCGAGGCATAGCCCCGCTCCCCGTGCACCGTCTCGGCCTTCGGGTGGACGGGGACGATCCGCTTGCCGTACTCCTGCAGGACCCGCGCGACGCCGTACGCCGCACGCGACCGGTTCGAGGAGAGCCCCACCACGGCCCAGGTGTCCCCGGTACCGGTGAGGATCTTGCGGACGGTCTCCTGGTCGCCGTACATCGGCGCCTCCAAGCATGGTCGGGCGGAAGACTGACATCCGGCTAACCACCCGCACCGCCCGTCGATTCCACGCGGGCGCATAGGCTGGTCCGATGCAGGACGAGTACCGCACGGTGGCCCACGAGGGCGTGCACGAGACAGAGATCAACCGCTCCCGGTTCCTGTGCGCGCTCGCGCCCGCCGCCACCGAGGAGGAGGCCCAGGCCTTCGTCGCCCGCATCCGCAAGGAGCACCCGACCGCCACCCACAACTGCTACGCGTACGTCATCGGCGCCGACGCCTCCGTCCAGAAGGCCAGCGACGACGGCGAGCCCGGCGGCACCGCGGGCGTCCCGATGCTGCAGATGCTCACCCGGCGCGAGATGCGGTACGTCGTCGCCGTCGTCACGCGCTACTACGGAGGCGTGAAACTCGGCGCCGGCGGCCTCATCCGCGCCTACGGAGGCGCGGTCGGCGAGGCGCTCGACACGCTCGGCACCGTCACCCGCCGCCGCTACCGCCTCGCCACCGTCACCGTCGACCACGCGCGCGCGGGCAAGATGGAGAACGACCTGCGCTCCACAGGGCGCAGCGTGCGCGACGTCCACTACGGGGAGGCCGTCTCCATCGAGATCGGGCTGCCCGAGTCGGACCTCGACCAGTTCCGGGCGTGGCTCGCGGACGTGTCGGCGGGGGAGGCCGGCTTCGAGCTCGGCGGCGAGGCCTACGGGTAGCACCGGCATCCTCCCGATGCGAGCCGGGCGGTGTGAGGCCTGTCACCAGGGAGCCGGGGGAGCCGGGGCGGCGCGGGTGTTTCTGCCGTGCTGTCAGACCCAGCGGTTAGCCTCGTGTGTCATGAGGCTGCTGCACACGTCCGACTGGCATCTGGGCCGCGCGTTCCACCGCGTGAGCATGCTCGACGCCCAGTCCGCGTTCATAGGCCACCTCGTCGACACCGTGCGCGAGCGGGAGGTCGACGCGGTGGTCGTGTCGGGCGACGTGTACGACCGGGCCGTGCCCCCGCTGTCCGCGGTCGAGCTGTACGACGACGCCCTGCACCGCCTCGCCGACCTCGGCGTGCCCACGGTGATGATCTCCGGGAACCACGACTCGGCCCGCCGCCTCGGCGTCGGCGCCGGGCTCCTGGGCCGCGCCGGCATCCACCTCCGTACGGCGGCGAGCCGCGTCGCCGAGCCCGTCGTGCTGACCGACGCGCACGGCGACGTCGCCTTCTACGGACTGCCGTACCTGGAGCCCGCTCTCGTCAAGGCCGAGTTCGGGGTCGAGCGCGCCGGGCACGAGCAGGTGCTCGGGGCCGCGATGGAGCGCGTGCGCGCCGACCTGGCCGCCCGCGCCCCCGGCACCCGGTCCGTGGTCCTCGCCCACGCCTTCGTCACCGGTGGCACCCCCAGCGACAGCGAGCGGGACATCACCGTCGGCGGCGTCGCCGCCGTCCCCGCGGGCGTCTTCGACGGGGTCGACTACGTGGCCCTCGGCCACCTGCACGGCAGTCAGACCCTCAGCGAGCGTGTCCGCTACTCGGGCTCACCGTTGCCGTACTCCTTCTCCGAGGCCGACCACCGCAAGAGCATGTGGCTCATCGACCTGGACGCCGACGGCGCCGTGAGCGCCGAGCGGATCGACTGCCCGGTGCCCCGGCCGCTCGCCCGGATCCGGGGCGACCTGGAGGATCTGCTCGCCGACCCGGACCTCACCGTCCACGAGGAGTCCTGGGTCGAGGCCACCCTCACCGACGAGGTGCGGCCCGACGACCCCATGGCCCGCCTCACCGACCGCTTCCCGCACACCCTCAGCCTGCTGTTCGACCCGCGCCGCACCGACGCGCGCCCCGACGCCAGCTACGCGGAGCGACTCAGCGGGCGCGACGACCACGAGATCGCGGAGGACTTCGTGACCCATGTCCGCGGCGCCGGGCCCGACCCGGACGAGCGCGCCGTGCTGCGCGCCGCCTTCGACGCCGTACGGACCGACGACGTGGTGCGCGAGGTCGCCCGGTGAGACTGCACACCCTGAAGATCACCGCGTTCGGCCCCTTCGGCGGCACCCAGGAGATCGACTTCGACGCGCTGTCCTCGGCCGGACTCTTCCTGCTGCACGGCCCGACCGGCGCCGGCAAGACCTCCGTCCTCGACGCGGTCTGCTACGCGCTGTACGGGTCCGTCCCCGGCGCCCGGCAGAACGGCGGCTCCCAGGGTCAGCACCTGCGCAGCGACCACGCCGAGCCCGGCGTGCGCACCGAGGTCGTCCTCGACCTCACCGTCGCGGGCCGCCGCCTGGAGCTCACCCGCCAGCCCCCGTACGCCCGCCCCAAGAAGCGCGGCACCGGCTTCACCACGGAGAAGGCGCAGAGCTGGCTGCGCGAGCACGACGCCGAGGCCCGCGCGTGGAAGGACCTCAGCCGCTCCCACCAGGAGATCGGCGAGGAGATCACCCAGCTGCTCGGCATGAGCAAGGACCAGTTCTGCCAGGTCGTGCTGCTGCCGCAGGGCGACTTCGCGCGGTTCCTGCGCGCCGACGCGGAGGCCCGCGGCAAGCTTCTCGGGCGGCTCTTCGACACGCACCGGTTCGCCGCCGTCGAGCAGCGGCTCGCCGAGGACCGGCGCGCCGCCGAGAAGCAGGTCAAGGCCGGCGACACCGAGCTCCTCGCCGACGCGCACCGCATGCAGCAGGCCGCGGGCGACACGGCCGAACTCGCGCCCGTCGACGCCGAGCCGGGTGAACCGGGCCTCGCCGACGCCGTGCTGGCCTGGGCCGCCGTCGCGCGCAGCGGCGCCCGCGAGCGCTTCACCCACGCCCATCTCGCCCTGGGCGCCGCCGACTCCGCTCGCACCGCCGCACAGGACGCCCTCGCCGCGGAGCAGGACACGGCCCGGCTGCAGCGGCGCTTCGCCGAGGCACACGCGCGGGCCGCCGCGCTCGACGAGCGCGCCGACGAGCACCGCGCCCTCCAGCAGCGCATGGACCGGGGCCGCAAGGCCGAGACCGTCGCCCCCGCCCTCGCCCTGCGCGACGCGGCCGACACCGAGCACGGCACGGCGCTGCGTGAAGAGGCACGCACGCGTGCCGCGCTGGCCGCCGCCCCCGAGCTCGCCGCCGGCGCCCCGGGCGAGCACCTCGCCGACGACGCGGGCCCCGGCGCCCTCGCCGAGGCCGCCCGGCGCCTCGCCCACGAGCTCGGCGGACTCGACGCCGCCCGCCGCGCCGAGCAGCGCCTGACCCGCATCGCCGACGACCGCGCCCGCCTCGACCGCGAGGAGCGCGCCGACGCCGAGCTGCTCGCCGAGACCGACGGCTGGCTCGACGCCTGGGACACCCGCAGGGCCGGTCTCCAGGCGCGGGTCGAGCGCGCCCAGGAGGCGGCGACCCGCGCCGAACACCTCGCCGGACAGCTGGAACCGGTACGGCAGCGGGCCGCGGCCGCCGTCGAGCGGGACCGCCTGGCCGAGCGGGCCGGCACGGCGCAGGAGGCGACCCTGCGCGCCCGCGAGGACGCCGCCACCGCGCACGAGCACTGGCTCAAGCTGAAGGAACGACGGCTGCGCGGCGTCGCCGCCGAGCTCGCCGAGGCCCTCGTCTCCGGCGAACCCTGCGCCGTCTGCGGCTCCGTCGAGCACCCCGCGCCGAGCGCCAGATCCGAAGGACACGTGGACCGGGCCGCCGAGGAGCACGCGCTCGCCGCCCACCGCGGTGCCGAGGAGCACCGGGCCGACACCGAGCGGCGACTGGCCCGGGTCCGGGAGGAGCTGGCCGCGGCGAAGGCGGCGGCCGGTGATACGCCCGCCGGTCAACTCGCCGAAGCGGCACGGGAACTGGAGGCGCGACACGCGGAGGCCCGCGCCGAGGCGTCCACCTTGCGCGCCGCCCGCGAGACGCTCGACCACGCCGAGCGCGAGCACGGCCGCAGGACCACCGCCCGCCAGGAGGCGGCGACCCGCACCGCGAGCCGGGCCTCCCTGCGTGAAGCGCTCGACAGTGAACGGGACGGCCTGGTAGGGGAGTTGGAGCAGGCTCGCAGGGGCGCCGCGAGCGTCGAGGCGCGCGCCGCCCAGCTGGAGCGGCTCGTCACGCTGCTCGACAGCGCCGCCGACGCCGCCCGGGCCGTCGAGGACACCGCGCAGCGGCTCAAGGACGCCGACGCGCGACTCGCCGACGCCGCGTTCCGCGCCGGGTTCGACACGCCGGAGGCCGCGGCGGGTGCCCTGCTCGACGACGCCGCCCACCGCGAGCTCCAGCACCGGCTCGACGCGTGGCAGGCCGAGGAGGCCGCCGTCCGCGCGGTCCTCGCCGAGGAGGACACCGCGGCCGCCGCTCTGCGGCCCGCCGCCGACCTCGCCGCCGCACGGGCCGCGGCCGACGCCGCCGACGCCCGGGTGCGCGCCGCCGCCTCCGCGCGGGACGCCGCCGCACGCCGCTGCGACGCGCTCGACCGGCTGTCCCGCAGCGCGGCCAAGGAGGCCCGCCGGCTCGGCCCGCTGCGCGCCGCGTACAACCGGATCGCCCGGCTCGCCTCCCTCGCCGCCGGCACCTCGGCGGACAACGAGCGCAAGATGCGCCTGGAGTCCTATGTGCTGGCCGCGCGCCTCGAGCAGGTCGCCGCCGCCGCGACGGCCCGCCTGCGCCGCATGTCGTCCGGCCGCTACACGCTCGTCCACTCCGACTCGCTGTCCGGGCGCGGGCGTTCGGGCCTCGGGCTGCACGTCGTCGACGCGTGGACCGGGCGGGAGCGGGACACGGCGACGCTGTCCGGCGGCGAGACGTTCTTCGCGTCGCTCGCGCTCGCGCTCGGCCTCGCGGACGTCGTCACCGACGAGGCGGGGGGAGTCCGGCTCGACACCCTGTTCATCGACGAGGGCTTCGGCAGCCTCGACGACCAGACCCTCGACGAGGTCCTCGACGTCCTGGACACACTGCGCGAGCGGGACCGCAGCGTCGGCATCGTCAGCCACGTCGGCGACCTGCGGCGCCGCGTGCACGCCCAACTGGAGGTCGTGAAGGGGCGGGAGGGATCGGAGGTCCGTCAGCGCGGCGGGGTGTGAGGCCCCTGCTCAGCTCAGCCGCGTAGCCCGCCCCGTGGACGTGCCGTTCAGTGGCCGATCGGGCGGCGCGGCAGCGGCGACGAGTACACGACGCTCGTGGTCACCGACCCCAGCGCGCCGAGCTTGCCCGACACCTCCTCCAGGTGCCCCATGGAGCGCGCCGCGACCTTGATGACGAAGCAGTCGTCGCCGGTGACGTGGTGCGCCTCCAGGATCTCCGGGGTCACCGCGACCAGGTCGTGGAACGGCTTGTAGTTCCCGTTCGGGTACCGCAGCCGGACGAAGGCCAGGATCGGCAGCCCGAGCCGCTCCGGCACCACCACCGCCGTGTACCCGGCGATCACCCCGGCCTCCTCCAGCCGGCGCACCCGCTCGGTCACCGCGCTCGCGGACATCGACACGGCGCGCGCCAGCTCGGCGTAGCTCGCGCGGCCCTCGCGCTGCAGGGCCTCCAGGATGCGCCAGTCGGTGGCGTCGGGCGTGTACGCGGACGCGGTGCGGGGTGTGCTTGTGGAATCGGCGGTCATGTTCGAGGAATAGCAGGTGAATCCCCGGCCGATCAAGAGATGTGCCGGGGATCGCCCCTTCAACGAAGGTGATCACCGGCCATAGATTTCCAGTGTCTTCAGATGCCGGGCGGCCGCCGAACGCGGGCCGCCCCACGTCCCAGGAGTTGCGCCATGACCACGACGACCAGCGCCCACCCCGTCCTGCGGGTGGCCCCCGCCGCGCCCGCCGCCGCTGCCGCCTACTTCGGCGCGAGCCTCGCCTTCCACGCCGACGTGTCCGACGTCGCCGCCGCGCTCGCCCTGCCCGAAGGCCCCGGATTCGTCCTGCTCGACTCCCGCTCCACCGCCTCCTGGGACCAGGGCCATGTCCCCGGCGCCCTCCACCTGCCCACGGCCCAGATCCCCGAGCAGGCCGAGCAACTGCTCGACCGGTCGGTCCCCGTCGTCACGTACTGCTGGGGCCCGGCGTGCAACGGCGCGACCCGCGCCGCCCTCGCCCTCGCCGAACTCGGCTTCCAGGTCAAGGAGATGCTCGGCGGCTTCGAGTACTGGGTCCGCGAGGGCTTCGCCTACGAGACCTGGGAGGGGCCCGCGCGACAGGCCCCGGACCCGCTCACCGCGCCCGTCGACGCCGAGGACTGCGGCTGCTGAATCCGGCGCCCTCCCGGCTCCGTCAGGCCCGGCCCGGCCGGACCCGGCCGCGTCAGACCCGGTGCGGGGCCGCCCGCAGGAACGGGACGTCCCGCGGGCCGACGTCGGCGGCCGGGGCCGCCGCGCGCAGCACCACGTCGAGGGCGCCGTCCGGGTCGCAGGCGTAATGGCCGCTGGCCCAGGCCGCGTTGGCCTCGACGACCGCCCAGTCGCCGTCCGGAGCGAGCCGGCCCACGTCGACGACGATCGCGCTCGGCAACTCCTCGGCGGGGAGCCGGGCGGCGAACGCCAGCACCTCGTCGCGCAGCGGGTCGCCGCCGTCCAGCGGCGCCACGTCCAGGGCGCCCCGGCGCGCGTAGCGGCTCGCCGTGCGCACGGCGCCGTCGAGCAGGAACAGCCGGTACTCGACGTCGAACGCCACGATGTCGCTGACCAGCACGGGCGTGTCGTCGTCCACCGCGTCCGGGCCGGGCAGGCGGCTGCCGTCCGGATAGACGCGGGCCGGGAAGCTCTTGTCGTTGGGCGGTTTCACGAACGCCGGACGGCGCAGCCCGCGGGCCTCGGCGACCGTCGTCAACTCCACGTCCCGTCCGGCAAGTTCGACCGGCAGCCCGGCCAGCCAGCCAGGCGCCGCCTCCAGCAGCCCGACCCCGAGCTCGCGCCCCACCGCGTCCGCGAACAACGGCCCCGCGTACAGCGAGGCCCCCGGCGCCCCGAGCCACTCCGCAGGCGTACGCCAGTCCCCGTACGTCTCCACGCCGATCCCGCGCCGGCGTGCGGCGTCGGCCAGCGCGCGGCCCGTGACGGTGGCGCGGGGGGAGAGGAAGAGGGTGCGGGGCGTCGCGTTCATGGAGTCGAGGATGTGGGCCGGTGCGTCTGAACGCCACGCAATTTCGCGCCCAGTGCCCGGTGCCCAGTGCCGAGTGCCCGGTGCCCGGTGCCCGGTGCCGCGGTGCCCTCGCGCCCGGTGCTCCGTGCGGGGCAGGGGTTCGCGCCGCCCGGCGCGTAATCGCCGTGCGAACGGCGCGGAGCCTTGGCATCATCGGCCCCCATGCCGAGACTTCCCGCCCCCACCCCAGAAGAACTCCGCCGCGACCCGCTGCCCCTGCGCGGCCGTACCGCCCTGGTCACCGGGGCCAGCCGGCGAGGCGGCATCGGGTGCGCCGTGGCGCGGCGGCTCGCCGCGTACGGGGCCGCCGTCTACCTGCACCATCACGTGCCGCACGACGAGGCGATGCCCTGGGGCGCCGACCGGCCCGAGGACGTGGCCGACGCGGTGCGCGCGGCACGTGGCGCGCCGGACACCCTCGTCGACCACGGTCCCGCCGACCTCAGCGCACCCGACGCCCCGGCCCGGCTGATCGACGACGCCGCGCGGGCCCTCGGCGGCCGGCTCGACATCCTGATCGCCAACCACGCGCTCGGCGGCAGCGACGGCACCCTCGACACGATCGACGCCGCGATGCTCGACGCGCACTGGGCCGTCGACGCACGCTCCGTCGTCCTGCTCGTGCAGGCCTTCGCGCGCCACCGCCCGGCCGGACCCGGCGGGCGGATCGTCATGATGACCTCGGGACAGGACATCGCCGACGGCATGCCCGGCGAGCTCGCGTACGCCCTCCAGAAGGGCGCGCTCGCCTCGGTCACCCGCTCCCTCGCGACCGCGCTCGCCGACCGGGGCATCACGGTGAACACCGTCAACCCCGGCCCCGTCGACACCGACTACCTCGACGGCGACACGTACGACGCGATCGCCGGACTGTTCCCGGCCGGACGCTGGGGCATGCCCGACGACCCGGCCCGGCTGATCTCCTGGCTGGCGACCGACGAGGCCGCGTGGATCACCGGGCAGGTCGTCGATTCCGAGGGCGGCTTCCGGCGGACCGGGGGCTGACGCCCGTACGGGATCACGCGAGGAATCCCGTACGGTCCAATCCGCCGGAGGCCGGCGCGGCTACAGCCTGGACAGCTCGTCCACGAGGTCGTCCAGGCCCAGCGAACCCTGCGAGAGCGCCGCCATGTGCCAGGCCTTCGCGTCGAACGCGTCGCCGTGCGCCGCCCGCGCGTTGGCCCGGCCCAGCAGCCACGCCCGCTCGCCCAGCTTGTAGCCGATGGCCTGGCCCGGGATCGACAGATAGCGGGTCAGCTCGCTCTCTACGAAGTCCGCGGGCCGGCTGCTGTGCGACCCGAAGAACTCCTGCGCCAGCTCCGGCGTCCACCGCTCGCCCGGGTGGAACGGCGAGTCCGCCGGGATCTCCAGCTCCAGGTGCATGCCGATGTCGACGATCACACGGGCCGCGCGCATCATCTGAGCGTCGAGGTAACCGAGGCGCGTCTCCGCGTCCTTGAGGAAGCCCAGCTCGTCCATGAGGCGCTCCGCGTACAGCGCCCAGCCCTCCGCGTTCGCCGAGACCCCGCCCAGCGTCGCCTGGTAGCGCGACAGGTCACCGGCCACGTGCGCCCACTGCGCGAGCTGCAGGTGATGGCCCGGCACACCCTCGTGGTACCAGGTCGACACCAGGTCGTACACGGGGAAGCGGGTCTGGCCCATCGTCGGCAGCCAGGTGCGCCCGGGGCGCGAGAAGTCCTCCGACGGCGCCGTGTAGTAGGGGGCCGCCGCGCTGCCGGGCGGAGCGATGCGGGACTCCACCTTCCGTACCCGCTGCGCCAGTTCGAAGTGCGTGCCGTCGAGCGCCTCGATGGCCTCGTCCATCAGGTTCTGCAGCCAGTCGCGGACCTCGTCCACGCCCTCGATGTGCCGCCCGTGCTCGTCGAGGTGCGCGAGCGCCACCCACGGCGTCTCGGCGCCCGGCAGGATCTTCTCCGCCTCGGCCCGCATCTCGCCCAGCAGCCGGTGGAACTCGCTCCACCCGTACGCGTAGGCCTCGTCCAGGTCGAGGTCCGTGCCGTTGTAGTAGCGCGACCAGCGCGCGTACCGCTCCCGGCCCACCGCGTTCGGCGCACCCTCGATCGCCGGCGCGTACACGTCCCGCATCCAGTCGCGCAGCGCCACCGTCGCGGCGTCCGCCGTGCGCGCCGCCTCGGTCAGCTCGCCGCGCAGGGCTTCGGGCCCGGCGGCCGCGAACTCCTCGAACCAGCCCCGCCCCTGGGCCTCGCCCGCCCACTCGGTGAGCTGCTCGACGAAGGTGGCGGCGGGCCGCGGCGGACCGTACAGCTTGCGCTCGAGCCCCGCCTCGAGCGTCTCCCGGTATCCGGCGAACGCGGCCGGGACCGCGCGCAGCCGCTCGGCGATCGCCGCCCAGTCCTCGTCGGTCTCGGTCGGGGTGATGGTGAACACCTCGCGCACGTTGTGCACGGGGCCGCCCAGGTTGGTGACGACGCGCAGGTGCTCCTCCGCGTCGTGCACGGCGAGTTCGGCCGTCAGGCGCTCGCGCAGCAGACGGGCGCAACGGCGCTCGACGTCGCTGTCGGCGCCGGGCCGGCGCTCGGCCTCGTCGAGCCGGGCGAGCGTGTCCCGGGCCTGCGCGGCGACCGCGTCGAGCCCGGCGGGTGACAGATCGGGCAGCTTTCCGTGGGAGGCGCGGTCGCCGAGATACGTACCGGTGAGCGGGTCGAGGGCGACCACGGCGTCGACATGGGCGTCGGCGACCTGACGGGGCAGCGGGCCGGGGGACAGCTGGGTGCTCGAGGTGTCTGACATGCGGACATCCTCGTACGAGTCAGGGGGCGACGTCACCATGATTCGCTGTGGGCGTGCCCGGCGCGGCCGGGGTCCCGGCCGGAAGCAGCGGTCCGCACTCCCACTGCTGGAAGATCAGCCGCGTCTCGACCCGCGCCACCTCCCGGTGCGCCGTGAACTCGTCGAGCACGAGCCGCTGCAGATCGGCCATGTCCCGCACCGCGACCTGCACCAAGTAGTCGTCGGGGCCGGTCAGATGGAAGACCGTGCGCGCCTCGGGCAGTGCCCGGATCCGCTCGACGAACGGGCCCACCAGCTCCCGCCGGTGCGGGCGCACCTGCACGGACAGCAGCGCCTGCAGCCCGCGGCCCAGCTTGGCCGGATCGAGCCGCAGCACATGCCCGAGGATCACCCCCGAGCGCCGCAGCCGCGCCACCCGGTCGAGACAGGTCGACGGCGCGACCCCGACCTGCGCGGCGAGGTCCCGGTACGTCGTGCGGGCGTCGTTCTGCAACAGCCGCAGAATCTCCAGATCAACCGGATCCAGTACGACAGAATCAGCCATTCGTCGAACGTAGCACGGAACATCCGCACCGGACCTCGTTCGCTGTTCAGCCTGGCCCCATGGATATCGACGAGGCAGTGACGTACCCCCGGCCGTACCCCGCGCCCCGCGCCCTCGCCACCGAAGCCGTGCACGCCGGACGCGACGATCTCGCGGCCCTCGGCCTGCACGCCCCGCCCATCGACCTCTCCACCACCTACCCGTCGGCCGACAGCCGCGGCGAGGCCGCGCGCATCGACGCGTTCGCCGCCGACGGCGTCCTCGACGACGGGCCGCCCGTCTACGGCCGCCTCGCCAACCCGACGGTCGCCCGCTTCGAGACCGCGCTCGCCCGGCTCGAAGGCACCGAGAGCGCCGTCGCGTTCGCCAGCGGCATGGCGGCCCTCACCGCCGTCCTCCTCGTCCGGCTCGGCGCGGGCCTGCGCCACGTCGTCGCCGTCCGGCCGCTGTACGGGTGCAGCGACCACCTGCTCACCGCGGGCGCCCTCGGCTCCGAGGTGACCTGGGTCGACCCGGCCGGGATCGCCGACGCCATCCGGCCCGACACCGGCCTCGTCATGGTCGAGTCGCCCGCCAACCCGACCCTCGCCGAGGTCGACCTGCGTGCCGTCGCGCACGCCTGCGGCTCCGTACCGCTGCTCGTCGACAACACCTTCGCGACGCCCGTCCTCCAGCGCCCGGTCGAGCACGGCGCCCGGCTCGTGCTGCACAGCGCGACCAAGTACCTGGGCGGGCACGGCGATGTCCTGGGCGGTGTCGTCGCCTGCGACGAGGACTTCGCCCGCGAGCTGCGCAAGGTCCGCTTCGCCACCGGCGGCGTCCTGCACCCGCTCGCCGGATACCTGCTGCTGCGCGGCCTCGCGACCCTGCCCGTACGGGTCCGCGCCGCCTCGGCGACCGCGGCGGACCTGGTCGCGCGGCTCGCCGCCGACCCGCGCGTCACCCGCGTCCACTACCCGCGGATCGGCGGCGCCATGGTCTCCTTCGAGGTCGCGGGCGACCCGCACGCCGTCATCGGCGGCGTGCGGCTGATCACCCCGGCGGTGAGCCTCGGCAGCGTCGACTCCCTGATCCAGCACCCGGCCTCCATCAGCCACCGCATCGTCGACGCCGACGACCGCCGGGCCGCCGGCGTCAGCGACCGGCTGCTGCGCCTGTCGGTCGGCCTGGAGGACGTCGAGGACCTGTGGGCCGACCTGGACCGGGCGCTCGACGCCTCCGTCTGCGCACCGGTCCCGGCCTCCGCCGGGGCCGGACCGGCCGTCGTCAGTGGCGCTCGGCCCGCTCGTACGGCGGCCGTGACGCCACTGGCGTCGCGTCCAGACGCGCGGTGACCACCAGGGTGCCCTCCTCGATCTGGTAGTCGAGCGGCAGCCCGAGGCCGCGCATCGCGGCGACCATGCCGGTGTTGGACGCCTGCGTCACCGCGTACACGCTCTCGCAGCCGGCCTCGACCGCCATCGTGACCAGACGGCCGAGCAGGTCGGCGCCGATGCCGCGGCGCTGCCAGTCGTCCTCGACGAGCAGCGCCACCTCGGTCTCGTCGCCGTCCCACAGCAGATGGCCGAGGGCCACGATCCGGCCCGAGGCCGTCTGCGCGGCCAGCGTCCGCCCGAAGCGCGGGCCGAGCAGATGGTTGAGGTACCGGTCCGCGTCCGCGACCGGACCGTGGTACCGCATGCTCAACGTCCGCTGCGAGCACCGCTCGTGCATCGCCTTCGCCGCCGCCACGTCCGACACGTCGGCGCGGCGCACCTTCACCTCGTTGCCCTGCGGCAGCGTCAGCACGTCATGGCTGCGCGGCACCCGCGGGCCCAGCCGCGTGTCCAGCTCCACCAGGGCCCGCGCCCGCGCGAACTCGGTCGGCGTGAACGGCAGATACGGCCGCTCCACCGTGATCACCCCGCCCTCGGGCGTCCGCAGCCGCATCTCCGTCCCGTCGTAGCCGCCCTCCACCGGCGTCCCGCCGTCCGTGCGCGCCGCCGGCGACGAGGCGGGCAGCGACCGGATCGTGCACCGGCCCAGCAACTGGCGCAGCGACAGCGGCAGTTCCGCCGCGTCCAGCGCCGTGCGGGTCGCGAGGCCCAGGATCCGCGTGGGCGCGTCGACCAGGTCGTGGGCATCGGCCCGCTCGACCCAGGTCCCCGAACCCCCGGCCCGGGCCACCGCGCGCGACAGCTCCGCGGCGGGCAACTCCTGCGGCGCGCGCAGCAGGAACTCGTCCACGGTGCCGTCCGCCAGCGGATGCGTCTGCAGGCTCAGGATGTCGACCCGCAGCCGGGCCAGCACGGTGCACAGCGCGGCGAGCGAACCCGGCTCGTCCCGCACCGTCGTCCGCATCCGCCACAGCGCGCCGTGCGCGGGATCGACGGACGCGCCGCCCCCGGCCGGCTCCTGGGCCCGGTCCCCGCCCTGGCCCTGTCGCCCGGGCGCCGTCCCGCCGGAGTGCGGGGCGGCGTCCCGGGCGCCGGTATCCGCGGTCGGGGGAGCATGGCCGTGCCGCCGTGCCCACCACACGTGGAACCCCGCCGTGGCCAGCAGCACCACGGCCGAGATCACCAGCAGCGCCGGACCGTCGGGGCCGTGCCCGATCAGGTTCGCCACCGCGTCCGCGACCGCTACCGCCGTGAACAGCGCGGCCAGTTCGACCAGATCCCGCCGCCAGTGGTGGACCGGCCGACCGTGCTTCACTCGCGTCACATCAGACATGTCTGGACTCATGCATCCACTGTGAAGGAACGGTGTTGCGTGATCACGAACGATGTGTGACCGATGAGTAAAGAGGTCTTATGGCAGCTTTGTCCTCCCCCCGAGTGCGGTCCGCAGCCGGCGCGCCTGGGTCACCAGCTGGGACGAACTCCTGCGCTCCGCCACCTCCGTGAGCCCGGACACCGGCTCGTGCGCCCCGGTCCGCTCCGCGCAGTCCGCCGCCACGCTCAGCAGATCGCCGAGCCCGCGCAGCGCGGTGGGCGGCTCGCCGCTCGCGAGCAGCGTCGGCAGCAGCCCCCGCAGCACCCCGAACACCGTCCCGTACGCGCCGGTCGACGCGGCCGTGCCCAACGCGTCGGCGAGCCGGGTCAGCCGGACGCCGCCCGCCTCCCACACCCGCGCCGTCAGGGAGCCCAGCAGTCCCGCGTCGAGCTCGTCCCGGGCCGCCAGGATCAGCAGGGCGTCCACCCCCGCGAGCCGGTCCTCCGCGTGCCGCGCCGCGAGCCCGTACACCACCGACAGGTGCACGGCCGGTCCGGCCGCGCCCGGGGCCTCCGCGAGCAGCGGCAGATACGCGGTCACCCCTCTCGACCCTTCGACCGCGCAGCTGGACAACTCACCCAGCAGCCGGGCCGCCACCGCTTCCCGCCGTCCCGGCAGGGCCGCCAGGAGGTGGCCACCCGTGGTGCCGGCCCCGGAATCGCCCCACCAGTACGCCCGTATGTCGTCGACGGCCACCAGCGGAAGGCCGAGACGCTGGAAGGGTGCCGGGAGTTCCTCCTGGAGCTCGCGGTCCTCCCGGAGCTCCACCAGGACCCGGCCCACGGCCGGCCACAGCGTGGCCGTCGGACCCTGTGCCGGGGGCGCCGCCAGCCAGGCCGCGAGCCGGTCGCCCTCCCGGGTGCCGAGCGCCGCCGCACTCGTCGCCGCGTCCGCCGCCGCCCGCGCGTCCGAGCGGTCCACCCGCAGCAGGGCCTGTGCCAGGTCGGCCGCACCGGCCCGCGCCCCCGTGTCCCGGTACGTCCGCAGCCGCTCCACCAGCTCGCCCGGCTCGATGAAGCCCGTGCTCCAGGTCGGCGTCGCCAGCAGGAACGGCACCGGCCTCGTCCGGATCCGGTACGCCACCTCCCACAACCGCGCGTCGTAGCAGCGCTGCAGGGCCCGGTCCGAGCGGTCGGCCCGCACCTCGTGCCCGTGCTCGGCCCCGTGGCGCAGCGTGCGCAGGTGGAGCACCTCGACGACGCTCGCCGCCACGACCTCCAGGCCGTACGTCGACTCCCGGAACGCGCCCTGCACCCGCCCGTACGTGTCCGCGCCGGACCACCAGCAGCGCGCGACGACCGGGGCCAGCGCCGCCGCCAGGCCCTCACGGTCGCGGAAGGCATGACGCACCAGCCCGTCCAGCGTCCTCTCGAACGCCGACACGTCACCGCCGGACGCCAGGATCGCGCCCACCTCCTCGGCGACCTCCGCCGCCGCATCGGGCGCGGCCGCCAGCCGGAACGGCTCCTGCATCAGCGGCAGCAGCTCCGTGTACGGCTCCTCCGGGGCGAGCTCCACGCCGAGCGTCTCCTCGGCCAGGGGACGCAGACCCGGCGTCAACTGCGCCGCCGCCTCGACCAGCACCTCCCGGGTCGCCGGGTCCGCCGCGCCCACGTGCCGCGCCACGAGCTTCAGCGCCCGCTCCTGCACCTCCGTGTCCGCGTGCCCGAACGCCTCGCCCACCGCCGGCAGCAGCACGTCCTCGACCGGCGGATCCCCCGCGCCCGCCCGCGACCTGAGCACCTTGCCGAGCAGCACCAACTGCGCCCGCACCAGCTTCTTCTCCGTGCGGAACAGGACCGCGCCCGACACCTCGGCCAGCGTCCGCACCGGCAGCACACCCGCCAGGGCGAGCCCGCCGAGCACCTTCTGCGCGTGCGCCGCCACCGGCGACGATCCGTCGGAGCACATCGCCGCCCAGTCGGCGACCCGCTCGCTCTCCTCGTCCCGGTCCGGCGCGAGGGCGTCCAACACCTTCAGGAACAGCCGCAGGTCGGAGGGGCGCCCGCCGCGCAGCAGCCGCGCCACGCACCCGTCGAGCAGTACCTTCCGCTCCAGCACCTCCCCACGCGCCAGCTCCGCCAGTGCCCGGGGCCAGCTCTGCGCGCTGTCGGACGGGAACCAGTCGAGCCGCCCGCCGATGTCCTCGGTCTCGAACAGCGCCGCCGTCAGCTCCGCCACGTGCGGCTCCGTCCGCAGCCGGTCCGCCAGCGAACGGTCCGTCCTGCGCCCCGCGTTGAGGCTCCCCACCCAGCCCACGACGTACGACTCGGTCACCGGCACCGGGCATCCGGCCAGCTCGACCAGCCCCGCCATCAGCTCGTACGACACCCCGCGCGACGCCGGCAGCGCCGCCAGGCGGTGCGCCACGTCGGCCAGCCACGCCGCCTCCCGGCCCGCCAGCAGGTGCAGCAGCACGCGCGGCGCCACATGACGCTGCCACACCCACTCGCTCGCCCCGAGCCAGGCCGCGGCCGCCGCCGCCCCCGTGTGGCAGGCCGCCCCCGCGAGCTGGAGCGCCGGATAGGCCTTGCGCGCCTCCGAGTCCCAGGGCCCCTCGCGCAACTCCTTGCGCAACTCCTTCAGACCGGGCAGGCAGGCCCGGCGCTCGGCGTCCGACAGCCCGTCGAGCAGATCCGCCACCTCGGCCACACGCCCCGCACGCACGGCGGCCAGCAGCTTCCCGGCACCCATCACGCCCCCAGCGCGGTCGTCGTGCGCGGGTCCGCCACGCCCCAGGCCGTGTCCTCGTCGGCCGCGCTCCTGCGCGCCATCCGCACCGCGAGCGCGTGCTTGCAGGGCCCGCGCCCACCGCGATACCTGGCCCACCACAGACACGTACACCTCGACGTCCCCCCGTCCTCGCGGACCCGGTGCACATGACCGTCGTCCGCCGTCACCGTCCCCGCCCCGTCCTCGATCGTCACCGCGCCCGCGCTCACCAGGGCCCGCGCGTCCCGCAGCCGCGGATTGTGGCGCTCCACGCGGCCCGCGTCGTACGGCAGTTCACGGTGGAAGTAGGCCGCCTCCGCCGTGTCGTAGCCGACCCGCCCCGACGTGCCCAGGCGCACGAGCGCCGCGCGCACCCGCTCCACCGGCAGGCCCGAGGCGGCTGCCAGGTCGGCGAGGTCGATCCGCGGCTCCCACGCCAGCAGCACCGAGATCAGCTCGGCGTCCTCGGCGGCCCGGTCGGTGGCCAGCGCGTCCAGTACGCCGCCCTCGCCGGAGAACCCGCGCGCCGCGTCGGGGGAGAGTGTCAGGGTCAGCCGCATCCCCGGGAGCACCGCCTCCCAGGCGCTGGACACCGCGGCCCGGGTGGCGGCGGCCGGGCCGTACACGCGCAGCGCCGTCGCGTGCCGCAGCACCCGCTGCAGCGCGACCAGACGCTCGGGGCCCGGCAGGCACACCGCCCCGGGCACCGGCCGCGAGGTCGGGCGCAGCCCGCGCCCGGCCGGCACCACCCACCGGGCCTCCCGGCCCGACGTGCGTGGCAGCGAGCGCAGGAACCGCACCGCCTCCGCCGCGTCGAGCTCGGCCCGCAGCTCGAACCCGGCGGATATGACCTGTGCCTCGGCGAAGCCGCGCAGCCAGCGGTCGGGCAGCGGCACCTTCTTCTCGACCACGGGCCCGTCGAGCGTGGTGACCGCCAACTCCTGCGGCCCCACTCGCAGATGCAGCGGATCGTCACCGCCGATCCGCGAAAGGGCCTCCCGCAGGGGGTTGTTCACATCGACGTTCGTGGTGCCGTGTCCCACCTCCTGGCCGTCGAGGCCCTGGTCAAGGACGTCGAGCCGCGCGTACACACCGCCGCAGCCCGAGAAGGACTCGAAGCGCAGCCGGTCACCGCTCCCGGTCACCACCGGGTCGAGCGAGGCGGCGAGCCGCTGCTGGTGATAGCGGGCTGCCGCCACGTCGGCGACCGCCAGCAGCCCCGCGGCCGCGACCTGAGGAGAGGTCAGGAACCCGCTGAAGAACCGCGGATGATCCCGCGGACCGGCGGGCGTCGCGCCCCGTGACGTCTCGAGTCCCAGCTGCCCCACACCCCCGGCGGACTCGAACACGGAGGGTCGGCAATAGGTAACGGCCTGTGTTGATCGCGTCATGGGTGAAACCGTAGAGCCGACCACTGACAATCGCTCTGACCTGCGGTTTCAGTCGATCCGGGGGGTGGGGCAGGGGTGTCGGGCGGCGGGGCTCACTGGCCGACACGCCCCGGCTGCAGCGTCTTCGAGAACAGTACGTCGCCGCCCTCCTGCCGCAGGCGCACCGTCAACTCGCCGCTGTCGCCGTCGATGTCGACCTCGCCGAAGTACGGCGGGGTCTCGGCCGGGGACGTGTTCGCCCGCGACGGAGCCTTGAGGAACACCTGCTGCGGGCCGAACGTCCCGTCGAGCTTCACCGCCGGGAACCCGCCCGCGGCCAGAGGCCCGGACACGAACTCCCAGAACGGCTCGAAGTCCTGGAACGCGGCCTTCTCCGGCTCGTAGTGCTGCGCCGAGGTGTAGTGCACGTCGGCCGTCAGCCACACCGTGCCCGTGATCCGCCGGTGCTTGATGTGCCGCAGCAGCTCCGCGATCTGCAGCTCCCGGCCGAGCGGTGCGCCCGGGTCGCCCTGTGCCAGCGCCTCGAACCGCGTCGCGCCGTCGGGCACGACCAGGCCGAGCGGCATGTCCGAGGCGATGACCTTCCACGTGGCCCGGGACCGCGACAACTCGCGCTTGAGCCAAGCGAGTTGTTCCGCGCCGAGGATCCCGGTGGTGTCGTCGGCCTGCCGGTTCGAGGAGTTCGCGTTCCGGTACGTGCGCATGTCGAGCACGAACACGTCGAGCAGCGGCCCCTGGTGCAGCACCCGGTACACGCGGCCGTCCGGGTCGCCGGCGGGCAGGGACGAGACCGGGAAGTACTCGCTGAACGCGCGCAGCGAACGGGCCGAGAGCACGTCCGCGTTCTTCTCCGTGTACCGGTCGTCGGCCAGCAGCTGGCCCGGGTACCAGTTGTTGTGCACCTCGTGGTCGTCCCACTGAGTGATCGTGGGGACCTGCGCGTTGAACCGGCGCACGTTCTCGTCGAGGAGGTTGTACCGGAACGCGCCGCGGAACTCGGCGAGGGTCTCGGCGACCTTGGACTTCTCCTCGGTCGTGATGTTGTGCCACACCCGTCCGTCCGGGAGCGTGACGCTGGGCTGGATCGGGCCGTCCGCGTAGATGTTGTCGCCGCTGCACAGGAAGAAGTCCGGGTCCAGGGCGCGCATGTCCTCGTACACGCGGTAGCCGCCGCGGTCCGGGTTGATGCCCCAGCCCTGGCCCGCGATGTCTCCCGACCACAGGAAGCGCACCCCGTCGCGCCGGGACACGGACGCGGTGCGGAACGTGCCCTCGACCGGCTCGCCCGTGCGGCGAGGGTCGTCCGGATCGGCGAGGACGACCCGGTAGTGGATCTGCTCGCCGGGCGGCAGTCCGCGCAGCCGTGTCGTGCCCGTGAAGTCGGTGCCGGGGCCGAGCAGCGGGCCCTGCCACCGGGTCACGTCGCGGAACGACCCGGTGCGCGAGGTCTCGACGACCATCCGCGCGGGCCGGTCCGAGCGCACCCACACCAGACCCGAGTGCGCCGTCACGTCACCGGCCTGCACACCCCAGCCGGCCTCCGGCCGTCCCGAGAGGGCGAACGCGGGCGCGGCGGAGCCGATCGCCGGCAGGGCGAGCGCCGCCGACGCGCCCAGCGCCCCGCGCAGGACTCCACGACGGCCGGGCAGCGGACTCGGGGAACGGTGTGACATGGGCGCCTCCAATGACGGTTCCGACGACGGGTGCGGGGCCATGGATCGCGCGCGGCGCCGCGGAGCCACACTTACGGCTTGCCCACGGCGCGCACACGAACCTCAAGTGAACAACCGCCCCTGCCGTCATGGGAACAGGGCACGCGCGCGTGGCGCCGCGCAGCGCCGGCCTACTCCTGCGCGGTCTGCTTCCAGTCCTGGACGAGCAGTCCGAGCAGCACCTCGTCGAGAAACTCGCCCATCACCCACGCCGAGGAGCGCAGCACGCCCTCGCGGACGAATCCGTTGCGCTCGGCGCAGCGCAGCATCGCCGCGTTGTCCGCCAGCGTCTCGATCTGCAGCCGGTTCAGGCCGCGGATCACGAAACCGTAATGGCACAGCACCGACACTACGTCCGTCGCGTAGCCCTGACCGCGGGCGGAGGGACGCAGGCCCATGCCGATGTGCGCGGCCCTGTTGTGCGGGTCGATGCCCCACAGCTGCGCGGCCCCGAGCAGGGTGCCGTGCTCCAGGTCGACGACGGAGAACTGGATGTTGACCTGGTCCTCGTCGTCCACCAGGAACTGGGTCTTCTTGGAGCCGGGCGTGATCGGCCGCCAGGGCTTCCCGTTGGCGCGCGATGTGGTGACCACGTCGTCGTAGAGCTCGGCCTGCAGGACCGGGACGTCGTCCTCGTGGCGGGCCCTCAGCCCGACCTTGCTGCCCTTCAACATGCGGACTTCCTACCGGGCCGCGCGACGGCACGGCAACCGGAATTCGTCCTCAGGCCGGCCGCCCGCCCGAAGGCCGCGCCGCCTCCGCCAGGAGACGCACGCCCTCGGTGATCCGCGCGGGCGGCACGTGGGCGTAGCCGAGCACCAGGGACACCCCGGCGGCATCCGTGCGCCCGTAGGCGCTGAGCGGACGGACCGTCACGCCCGCCTCGGCGCAGCGTTCCAGGAGGCGCCGCTCGGGTCCGTAGTGTTCGGGGAGGGTCGCGATGGCGTGCAGGCCCGCCGCGATGCCCGACACACGCGTGCCGGGCAGATACGTCTCCAGGGCGGACAGCAGCACGTCCCGTCGTTCCTTGTAGGCGCGCTGGCAGCGGCGCAACTGGCGGTCGTAGTCGCCACGTTCCATGAAGTGCGCGAGAACGGCCTGGTCGAGCGTCGGATTGCCGAGGTCCATGTACTGCTTGCGGGCGACGACCTCGTCGGCGAGGCCGTCGGGGACGACGAGCCAGCCCAGGCGCAGGCCCGGGACGAGGGACTTGCTCACCGAGCCCGTGTAGGCGACGCGGTCCGGATCCAGCCCCTGGAGCGCGCCCACGGGAGCCCGGTCGTAGCGGAAGTCGCCGTCGTAGTCGTCCTCCACGACGATCCCGCCCGCCTCGCGCGCCCACGCGAGCAGCCCCGCCCTGCGGTCCGCGGAGTAGGCGATGCCGGACGGGAAGTGGTGCCCCGGATTCGTCACCACGGCGCGTACGCCCGAGGCCCGCAGCGGGCCGAGCGCGAGCCCCTCGTCGTCCATCGGGAGACGCACGACCCGGGGCCCGGCCGTCGCGAACAGGTCCTCGTACTGCGGGCTGCCGGGGTCCTCGACGCCCACGGCGCGCTCCCCGCGCGCGTGGAGGACGATGCCCAGCAGGGTCACCGCCTGGGTCACCCCGGAACACACGACGATCCGCTCCGGGTCCGCCACGACACCGCGACGCCGGGTCAGCAGCTCCGCCAGCGCCGTACGCAGCCGGGGCAGACCGCGCGGATCGGGATAGCCGAGCTGCTCGTGCGGCAGGTCCGCGAGGACGGCCCGCTGCGCCGCCGACCACGCCGCCCTGGGGAACATCGACAGGTCCGGGCGCCCCGCCACGAAGTCCACCCGGCTGTCTCCCGGCCGGCGCGGCGACAGATCCCGCACGGCGGGCGCCCCGGCCCGCACCGCGTCGCCCACCCAGGTGCCGGCGCCCCGGCCGCTGCGGAGATAGCCCTCGGCGGTCAGCTGCTCGTACGCGTCCGTGACCAGCCCCCGGGACACTCCGAGGTCGCCCGCCAGGTCCCGGCTCGACGGAAGCCGGGTGCCCGGGGCGAGCCGGCCCGATCGCACCGCCTCCCGCAGCGCGCTCTGGAGGGAGCGGCCACGCGCGCGTGCGGGGGCTGCCGCCGCGGGCAGCAGCAACTCCCAAGCGGCGGAAGCCTCCTGGGGGAGCGAGGACGGGATCATGAGGGCGCACCCTACTGGGACGACCGGCTCCCCGAAGAGTCCTCCAGCGGCTCCCCGTTCCAGACGCGTGCTTCGGAGAGGCCACGAAGGGCGGCGCCGATTGGTCCCCGAGAACGCACCACGATTGGACCCCGAACGGGACCACCGCGCCTCCTAGCGTCGATCCCATGAACGCCACCACCTTGCGCGGCTCCGCCCTCGCCGCCCTCGCCTGTGTCCTCGTAGGAGGCTCGTTCACCGCGAACAGCGTCCTGGGCGACTACCCGTACGCGGGAGGCCAGTTCCTCCGCTACGGCCTCGCCTTCCTGCTGCTGCTCCCCCTGGTGGTGCGCAGCGACGGTTTCGCACCACTGAAGCGGCTCACCGGACGGCAGTGGGGGCGGCTCGCCCTCCTCGCGGCGGTCGGCATGGTCGGCTTCAACCTCGCGGTACTCGCCGCCGAACGAACGGCGGAACCCGCCGTTCCCGGTGTCTTCGTAGGGTGCGCGCCCGTGATCGTGGCCGTACTGGTCCCCCTCCTGGACGGGCGGCGCCCACGACGGCCGGTGCTCCAGGGCGCGTTGCTGGTCGCGGCCGGGGCCTTCACCGTCCAGGGATGGGGGCGCACGGACCTCCCGGGGCTGCTGTGGTCGGTGGGGGCGCTCGCGGGAGAGGTGGGCTTCGCGGTGCTCGCGGTCCCGGTGCTGCGCCCGCTCGGCCCGCGCCTGCTGTCCTGCACGGTGTGCGCGGTCGCGGCGGCCGAGTCGGCGATCGCCGGGCTCGTCCTCGACGGCACCGTCTGGCTGCGCGTACCGGACCCGGCCGAGACCGCCGCCCTGATGTGGCAGGCCGTCGTCGTCACCGTGATCGGCTTCGTGTGCTGGTACGCGGGCATGCAGCGGATCGGCGCGGAGCGCGCCACGCTGTTCTCCGGACTCATCCCTGTGGCGGCGGCCTGCACGGCGCCCCTGGTGGGCGCGGGGACCTACGGACTCGCCCAGGGCGCCGGCAGCGCGCTCGTCGCGGCCGGGGTCGCCCTGGGCTCCGGGGTGTTCGGTGCCCGGTCAGCGGCTGGTGTCGAGGATGACGCGGGCGACGAGCGCGGGGTCGTCGTTCATCGGGACGTGACCGCAGCCGGGCAGCCGGACGAGACGGGCCCCCGGCAGGACCTGCTTGGCGCGCACGCCCTGGCGGCGCAGGAGGAGGCGGTCACGCGTGCCCCAGGCGACCGTCACCGGGATCTCGGGGATGTCGTCGCGGAACTGGACGGTGCGGCCCGCGCGGAGCGTCTCGCGGAAGCCGGGGGCCTCGCGCAGCGCCAGGGTCTCGGCCACGACCGCCTCGGGTGAACGACGGCCGGGCCGCGCGTAGATGGTGCTGGTGAGCGCGGTGCGCCCGGCCGCCGAGCGGGACAGCCGCTCGATCGCGGGGAGCGGCAGCGCCCGCGCGCCCTGACGCATCGCGAGGAGCGTGCCGAACGCGTAGCGGCGCTCCGCCTCGGTCCAGAAGCCGGCGGGGGAGAGCGCCGTGACCGACCTCACGCGCTTCTCGCGGCCCAGGTCGAGGGCGAGGAGCCCGCCCAGCGAGTTCCCGGCCACGTGGGGCCGCTCGATGCCGAGGTGGCGGCAGAACGCGTCCAGGACGGGGACGACCGTCGACAGGTCGTAGGCGAGGCCGTCGGGCAGCGCGGGTGAGGCGCCGAAGCCCGGCAGGTCGAGGGCGACGACGTCGCGTTCGGCCGCCAGGATCGGCAGCACCGGCTGCCAGGCCTGCCAGTGGTGCCCGATCCCGTGCAGCAGGAGCAACGGCTCCCCGGACCCGCTCCGCTCGTACGTGACGGTCACCTCGCGGGACCCGCCGTGGCTGTCGATGGTGAAGGTCGCCCTGGCCATGTCGCTCGCTCCCTGTCCCCGCCGCGCCCCGACGGTCCTTAGACTCCTTGTCAGCAACAATTACCGCCGAGTAGGCCCGAGTTCAAGAGGGGCGGCGCCCGACATCGGCCGGTCCGCCGGGCCGGCCTGGACAGCGCGTCGTTCGTCGGTTGGGATGGAGACGTGGCCACCGATACCGTGATCGACCTCTTCGAAGAGCACCGGCCCGTCCTCATGGGCGTGGCCTACCGCATGCTGGGGCGCGTCGCCGACGCCGAGGACGTGGTCCAGGACGCATGGCTGCGCTGGTCCCAGGCGGACCGCGCCGACGTCCGCGAACCCCGCGCCTATCTGGTGCGCATCACGACCCGCCTCGCCGTCGACCGGCTGCGCCAGGCCCAGTCCCGCCGCGAGTCCTACGTGGGCCCGTGGCTGCCCGAACCACTCGTGACCGACTTCGGCCCCCGCGTGCCCGACACCGCCGAACAGGCCGTGCTCGCCGACTCGGTGTCCCTGGCCGTGCTCGTCGTCCTGGAGTCGCTCTCGCCCCTGGAGCGTGCCGTCTTCGTCCTGCGCGAGGCCTTCGGGCTGCCCTTCGCCGAGATCGCCGCCACTCTGGAGCGGGGCGAGGCCGCCGTGCGCCAACTCGCCGCCCGCGCGCGCAAGCACGTGGAGGAGCGCAGGCCCCGCTTCGACGTCGACCCCGCGCAGCAGCGCGACCTCACCGAGCGGTTCCTCGCCGCGGCCGCCGACGGGGACCTCGACGGGCTCATGAAGATGCTCGCGCCTGACGTCAGCCTCGTCGGGGACAGCGGCGGCAAGTCCAAGGCGCCCGTCCGCGTCATCGAGTCCGCCGACAAGGTGGGCCGCTTCGTGCACGGGGCCGCGCGCCAGGGGGCGCAGCAGGCCGACACCTCGTACCGCTTCCTGGAACTCAACGGCGCCCCGGCCGTCGCCTTCCTGGTGGGCGGCAAGATCGACGCCGTCATCCAGCTCGGCGTCGCCGACGGGAAGATCCAGCAGGTCTACATCGTGCGCAACCCCGACAAGCTGCAGACGCTCCTGTGAGCCGCTTCCTGTAGGCATCGTCCGGACGAAGGCCCGTCCCGCTGTCGCGGGGCGGGCCTTCGCGTGTGCCCGGCCACGCGCGCGAACGCCGTGTGAACGGTGTGCGGCCCCGCATGAACGCTCCGCGGCGGGGCCCCTGTGCGGGGCGTACCCGATCGAGCATTGGTCTTGACCAAGTCAGGAGCGGGTCCTACGCTCGCAGGGATAGTGCAGGAACCTTTAATAAACAAGGGCGCTAAATAGCCGCCGGGACATGGCTGTTGCGGAGGACAGGGTGGGGACCACGCAGTTGGAAGCGGCTCCGGAGCCGAAGTACTGGCATCTGCGGACCGTGCTGAGCGAGGCGCTGGACTCGGAGTTCTCCGTGGGCGAGATCCTTCCGAACGAGCGTGACCTCGCCGCCCGATTCGGTGTCGCCCGCGCCACGCTCCGGCAGGCTCTCGAGCAGCTGGAGCTGGAGGGCCGCCTGCAGCGCCGCCGCGGCGTCGGTACCACCGTCGCCCCGCCTCGCGTGGGCGTCGCCGTGGCCTCCACCGACGAGGACCGCCCCGGAGCCAGCGCGGACGCCTGGCAGGTCGTCGACTCCACCCGCGACGCCGCCCCGGCCGCCGTCGCGGGCATGCTCGGCGTCCGGGCGGGCGAGAGCGTGCACGTGCTGCGCCGCCGGCGCGTCTCGCACGGCCAGACCGTCGCCGCCGAGCTGCTCTACGTTCCCGCCGCCTCGGTGCCCGGGCTGACCGCCATAGACGCCCCGTCCGGCCCCGCCCGCGGCCGCGCCGTGCTGCGCGAGCTCCAGCGGCAGGGCCTCGACGGCCAGGACCGTGCGGTGGAGCTGGGCTCCGTGCGCGCGGAGGACGCCAAGGAGCTGGACCGCCTGCCCGGCGCCCCGGTCCTCGTGGTGACGACGCGCTACTTCAGCAAGGGCACGACGGCGGCGGTCGCCGTGGCCACGTACCGCGCGGACACCTGCCGCCTCACCTTCGGCGACACCCCGAGTGTGGAGATCCACCACACCCCGGAGTCCCACGCGTCCTGAGAAGCACCGTCCGCGGAGCGTCCCGAACCCCGGTCGGCCGTGTTCCGGGGGTCGGCGGGACCGGGGTTCGATTCGGCCACGCGACGGAACACCCGGCGCAAGTCCGCCCTCACGGCCGCCCCCCACCGGACCCCGCACCGCCTTTACCAATCGCTCCAGGGCGTCTGGAGTCGCCCGCGCGGCGCGTGTGGGCGGGCCGAACGGAAAGCCCGCGCCCATCGGTCGGCCATGCGACCGGGTGCCTGGTTCGAGGCCGCCCTCAGGGTCCGGCTGCCATCCCGGACCGATGCACCCCAGGGCGTCGTGGCCCCGCCCGCGCGGGGCGCGCAGGCGGGGCCGAACGGAGAGCCCGCGCCCATCAGCGGTGGGCCGACCGTCGGGGCCTGCCGCCCGCATCGCGCCGGCACTACCGCCCTGGACGCGCGCCCCACCTGGTGACCAGGCTCGCTGGCCCGCGCAAGGGTCGGCCCAGCCCCGTGGTCCGGCCCCGCCCGAGGAACCTCAGCGGCGCGCCGACACCGTGCCCTCCGTCGCGAACAGCTGCGCCTCCACGTGATCGAGCGCCAGGCGCAACGCCCCCGTGGCCACCGCCGCCTCCCCGAGCATCGACAAAGCGACCCGCGGCGGACGCAGGCAGTAGCGCTCCAACTCTTGCCGCAGCGGGTCGAGCACGCCGTCCAGGCCGGCCGCCCAGCCGCCGACGACCACGAGCTCCGGGTCGAGGGCGAGGACCAGCGCCGCGACGTCGTGCACCAGCCGCTGGATGAACCGCTCGACGGCGGCACCGGCCCGCTCGTCGCCCTCCTTGGCCAGCGCGAACACCTTGGCCACGGCCTGCTCGTCCAGCGGGTGCAGCGGCTCGTCCGTCGTCGACAGCAGCGTCTCGGGCCGCACCTCGCGGCCGAGCAGATGCAGCGCACCGATCTCACCGGCTGCGCCCCCGAAGCCGCGGTGCAGCCGCCCGCCGATCAGCGAACCGGCCCCCGGGCTCAGCCCCGCGAGCACCATCACCATGTCGTCGGTGTCGACACCCGCACCCTTCCAGTGCTCGGCGACCGCCGCCGTGTTCGCGTCGTTCTCGACGATCACGGGGCACCTGAAGGAACGCCGGAGCCGGTCGCCGAGCGGCAGCCCCGTCCACTCCGGCAGCGCCGTGCCCAGCCGTACCGTGCCGTCGGCCTCCACGATCCCCGGGCTGCCCACCCCGACCGCGCGCAGCGAGTCACGGGCCACGCCCGCCCGGCGCAGCAGATCGGCGACCGTGCCGCGCAGCTTCTCGAGGCGCTCGTCCGCCGGGGCGGTCTCCGACACGTCCTTCGACGCCGAGCCGAGGATCCGGCCGTCGAGCGCGGAGAGCACGGCGGCGACCCGGTGCGGCCCGATCTCCAGACCCAGCAGATGCCCTGCCTCGGCCCGGAAACGGAACTTGCGCGCGGGGCGCCCCTGGCGGCGGGCGCTCGGCGCCGTGCCGTCCGTCTCGACGACGAGACCGGCCTCCATGAGCCCTTCGACGACGCCCTCGACGGTGGGCCGGGACAGCCCCGTCACCCCGGTGATCTCGGTGAGCGTCGCGAAATCCGTGGCCCGCAGCGCGTGCAGCACCACCGCGGAATTGATCCGCCTGAGCAGAGAGGGGTCCCCGCCGGTCAGCCGCCCCAACGTCCGTCCTCCCAGCTAGTGCGCGTGTCCGCCGGATGCTACTCGCCGCACGGCGCGGCGGCGAGACTCGGGGTGCACCGATGTGGAACGCGCCGCTCACCCGCGCGGGACGCGATCCGGGACGATCCGGACCTCAGCTCGGGGTGACGAAACCGGATTCGTAGGCGGCGATCACGGCCTGGGTCCTGTCCCGCGCCCCGAGCTTCGCGAGGACGGCGCTCACGTGCGACTTCACCGTCTCCGTGCCGACGACGAGATCCGCGGCGATCTCCGCGTTGGACAACCCGCGCGCCATGCGCCGCAGCACCTCGCCCTCCCGCTCGGTCAGCGCGGCCCGCTCCAGCGCGGTGCGTGCCGCCGACGTGCCGTACTCCGCGGCGAGCCGCCGTACGGCCGCCGGGAAGAGGAGCGAGTCGCCCGCCGCCACGAGGCGCACCGCGTGCACGATCTCCGCCGGCCGCGCCCGCTTCAGCAGGAACCCGTCGGCGCCCGCGCGCAGCGCCCCGTACACGTACTCGTCGTTCTCGAAGGTGGTGACCACGAGGATCTTCGGCGGCCGGTCCACCGTGCGCAGCACCGCGCGCGTGGCCTCGATCCCGTCGAGGAGCGGCATCCGTACGTCCATCGCGACCACGTCCGGCCGCAGCTCGCGCACCAGCGGGACGACGGCCGCACCGTCCGCGGCCTCGCCGACCACCTCGATGTCCGGCTGCGCCTCCAGCACGGCGCGCAGACCGGCGCGGACCAGGGGTTCGTCGTCGACGAGAAGCACGGTGAGCGGCACGGCGCCAGCCTAGATCACCCGACCGGCAGATCGACGTGTACCTGCCACTCGTCGCCCAGGGGGCCCGTCCGCGCGTGGCCGCCCAGCAGCGCGGCCCGCTCCCGCACCCCACGCAGCCCGCTCCCCGTGCCGCCGGACCCGGCCCTGCCCCCGGAAGGCAGCGGATTGCGCACCTCCAGGAGGAGCCGCCCGCCGTCGACGGCGAGCTCCACCCGGACCGGCACCGCGCCACAGTGGCGCAGCACGTTCGTGAGCGCCTCCTGAAGGATGCGGTACCCCTCGCGGGACACCGGCCCCGGCACCGCGTCCAACGGACCGCGCACCTCCACGTCCACCTTCGCGCCGGACGCCCGCGCCGAGTCGAGCAGCCGGTCGGCCTCCTGGAGCGTCGGACGGCTGCTCGCGGGGCGCTCCGCCTCCCGCAGCACCATCAGGACGCGTTCCAGGTCCTCCAGGGCCGCCCGCCCCGTCTCCTCGATGGCGTCGAGAGCCCGGTCCGTGAACGCCGGATCTCCCGCCGCCCGCGCCGCCCCCGCCTGCACCACCGCGACCGTCAGCGCGTGCCCGATGGAGTCGTGCAGTTCCCGCGCGATGCGATTGCGCTCCAGCAGTTGCTCGGTGCGCTCCTCCAGGGCGGCGAGACGCTCCGCCGCCGACGGGCCCAGCAACAGCAGGGAGGCGCGCGCCGTCAGCCATCCCGCGCCCGCCACCACGTAAAGGAGCAGGCACAGGGGGAGAGGGATCAGTGCGGCGCACCACCAGCCGGGTCCGGGTGTGGGCAGCACGGAGACGGTCTCCGGCGTGTTCCCCGCCGCGGCGCCCGTCAACTCCAGCGAGACCGCCACCAGTTGCCCAGAGAGCAGAGCGACGGACAGGCCCAGGAACAGCCGCAGGAGCAGCCACCCGCTGGTCCTGGCCCGGTCCCGCCAGGACGCCGACGGCGCCACCGAGACGCCGCCCTCCTCCCCGTCGCCCGCCACGCGCGTGTGCCCGCCCGGAAAGAGCAGCAGTCGTGCCTGCAGGCCCTCCGCCCTCCGGGTGGCGGGAAACAGTCCCGCCACCACCAGAAGGGGAACCGGCACCGCGTACACGAGCAGCCAGTCCGTGAGGGACGGCCGCGACAGACCGGGGTAGATCATGGCGCACACGAAGGCGAGAACCGCCGCACTCAACAGATGCAGCCAACGGGTGTACGTCACCGCGCGGAACAGCGGTCTCACAAGGCGGGGCATGCGCCCATCGTGCCAGCAGCCCCGCACCCGAAGGCTCCCCCGCACGGGGGAGACGATCTCCACCGGCGGGGGAGGACCCGTACCCCCTCGCCGGGCGAGGCTGAAGCCATGACCAGCATCGACGTCTTGGACCTCACCAAGGAGTACGGCACGACGCGCGCCGTCGACGGACTGACCTTCAGTGTCGAGCCCGGCCGCGTCACCGGCTTCCTCGGCCCGAACGGCGCCGGAAAGTCCACCACCCTGCGCCTCGCCCTCGGACTCGACCGCCCCACCTCGGGAAGCGCGCTCATCGACGGCCGCGCCTACGGGACGTACGCGGAACCGCTGCGCACCGTGGGCGCGCTCCTCGACCCCCAGGCCGCCCACGGCGCCCGCACCGCACGCGACCACCTGCGCGCCCTCGCCGTCAGTAACCGCATTCCCGCCCGCCGCGTCGAGGAGGTCCTGGAACAGGCCGGCATCGCCGCCGTCGCCAAGCGCCGCGTCAAGACGTTCTCCCTCGGCATGCGCCAGCGCCTCGGCATCGCGGCGGCCCTGCTCGGCGACCCCGAAGTGGTGATGCTCGACGAGCCCTCCAACGGGCTCGACCCCGAAGGCATCATCTGGATCCGCGAGTTGATGCGCGAGCTCGCCCGCGCGGGACGCACGGTCCTGGTCTCCAGCCACCTCATGAACGAGACCGCGACCTTCGCCGACCACCTCGTCGTCCTCGGCCGCGGCCGGCTCCTCGCCGACACCTCGATGCCCGACTTCATCGCCGCGCACAGCGCGCGCCGCGTTCACGTGCGCACCACGGACCCGGCCCGGCTGCGGACCGCGCTCACCCGCGCGGGACACGCCGTCACGCTCGACGACGGCCGGCTCCTCGTCGACGGGGCGACCGCGGCCGACGTCGGCGCCCTCGCCGCAACGGAAGGGGTCCCCGTCCTCCAACTGGCCGACGAACAGGCCTCCCTGGAGGACGCCTACCTCGCCCTGACCGCCCGCGAAGCCGAGTTCACCGGCACGTCCACGTCCCTCCAGGAGGCCTGATCATGTCCACCACCGCTGTGCTGCACTCCGAGTGGATCAAGATCAGATCCCTGCGCGGCAGCTTCGGCTCGCTCGTCTCCGTGTTCGCCGCCACCGTCGCCATCACCCTCCTGGTCACCGCGACCATCGGACAGGACGAGGCCCGCGCCGACGGCGGCGACGACCTCCTGTTCTTCGCCTTCTACGCCCTCAACTTCGGCCAGATCGCCGCCATCGCCTTCGGGGCCACCGCCGTCTCGTGCGAATTCCTCAACGGCGCGCTGCGCGTCTCCCTGACCGCCGTCCCCGACCGGAACCGCCTGTACCTGTCGAAGCTCGCGGTGATCGGCGCGAGCGCGTTCGCCGTCGGCACCCTCACCACCTTCACCGCGTTCCTCGCCGGACAGGCCTTCATGGGGTCCTACGCGCTCGGCCTCGGCGACACCGGAGCCGTCCGCGCCTGCCTCGGCGGCGGCGTGTACCTCGCGCTCATGGCGCTGCTCGCCGCCGGGCTCACCAGTGTGCTGCGCAGTGCCGTCGCCGTGCTGAGCATCCTGGTGCCGTTCATCCTCATCGTGTCGTTCGTCGTCGGTGACGTGGCCGGCAACGCCGCCGACTTCCTCCCGGACCGGGCCGGACAGCAGGTGCTGCGCGAGCACACCGCCGGCTCGCTCGGGCCGTGGACGGGACTCGCGGTGAGCGCCCTGTGGGCCGCGGCCGCCGTGCTCGCGGGCTGGTGGGCCGTGCGCCGCAGGGACGCCTGACTCCGGGGCTTCCGTTGTCGGCGGGAGGAACTACCCTGCGTGCAGGGGATCTTGAGCGCCGGTCCGCAGGGGCCGGCGCGACGGTCGAGCAGCAGCCACGGCACGCAGGCCACGGCACGAAGGGGAGCACATGAGCGACGACAGCGCGCAGCAGCCGGGAGAGCGGATCGCCAGCCACATCGCGCACAACGCCCGTGTGTGGAACTACTGGCTGGGCGGCAAGGACCACTACCAGGTCGACGAACAGGTCGGCGACATGGTCACGTCCATGTACCCGAGCATCGGCGAGGTCGCGCGCGCCGACCGCGCCTTCCTCGGCCGGGCCGTCACCTTCCTCGCCGGGGAGGCGGGCGTCCGCCAGTTCCTCGACATCGGCACGGGCCTGCCGACGGTGGACAACACGCACGAGGTCGCCCAGCGCATCGCCCCCGACGCGCGGATCGTCTACGTGGACAACGACCCGATCGTGCTGACCCACGCCCGCGCGCTGCTCACCAGCACCGCCGAGGGAGCGACGAACTACGTGGACGCGGACGCCCACGACCCGCGCGCCATCGTCGAGGCCGCCTCCGCCACCCTCGACTTCGACCGCCCCGTCGCGATCATGCTGCTCGGCATCCTGAACTTCGTGCTGGACACGGACGAGGCCGCGGCGATCGTGCGCCGTCTCGTCGACGCCGTCCCGTCCGGGAGCTACGTCGTCCTCACGCACCCCACCCTGGAGCTGGGCGGCGAGGGCAACGAGGCGGCGATGAAGTTCTGGAACGAGAACGCGACCCCGCCGATCACCGCCCGCACCGGCGCCGAGGTGCTCGGCTTCCTGGACGGCCTGGAGCTCGTCGAGCCCGGCCTCGTCTCCTGCGCGCGCTGGCGCTCCGAAGGCACCGAGGAGGGGCCGCTGGTGGCCCAGTTCGGCGTCGTGGCCCGCAAGCCGTAGCGGTGCGGGGCGGCGCGGGAGTGGACCGATGGCCGGGGGCTAGTCCGGCACGGCGGCGGCTGCCTTGCGCAGCCGCGCGTACTCCTCCGCCATCGTCGTGGCCGTCCAGTGCGCGTTCAGGCCGCTGGGATTGGGCAGCGCCCACACCCGGGCGCCTCCGATCTCCCGTTCCTGCGGCCCGATCGCGGGGGTGGGGGCGGCGCGGGCCCCCCCCGAAGGGGGGTAGCCCCCCGCCCCCCCCCCCCGCCGGGGCAGCCCCGGGTGAGGATCGCGGGTGTGTCAGCCCCCCCCCCC
>NZ_JBHYTK010000017.1:35130-40611 GCF_042749255.1 Streptomyces sp. NPDC059524
CTCGCCTCCCGCGCGAGTGCGTCGCCGCCCCCCACACCCGCCGCCGCCACCGCCCCCCCCGCCGCGCGCCCCGCCTCTCCCCGTCGCCCCCCAGCCCCCCGACCGGTACGCGGTCACGCCCACGACCGCCAGCCAGCGCGGGCGCAGCCGCGTGACCTTCTCCGTGAGGATCCGCCCGCCCTCGCGGAACTCCTCGGCGCTCAGCTCGTCCGCGCGGGCCGTCGCCCGCGCCACCACATTGGTGATCCCCAGCCCGTACGACAGCAGCTCGTCCTGCTCAGACGGCTTCAGCAGGCGCGGCGTGAAGCCGGACAGATGCAGCACCGGCCAGAAACGATTGCCGGGCCGCGCGAAGTGGTGTCCGGTCGCCGCCGTCATCAGACCCGGGTTGATCCCGCAGAACAGCACGGAGAGGCCGCTCGCGACGACGTCCGGAACGAGACGGTCACGAGCGGCCTCCAGGTCCGCGGGGGTGAGCCGGGTCAGAGGATGGCTCCGGGCGTGTACCCGGCGGCCTCCGGGTGCTGCTTGACGATCTCCTCGACGCGCGCGACGACCTGCGCGACCTGGCCGGCGGCGGCGCCCGTGAACGACAGCTTGTCGGCCATCAGCCCGTCGAGCTGCGCGCGGTCCAGCGGGATGCGGGAGTCGGCGGCGAGCTTGTCCAGCAGCTCGTTGCGCTCCGCGCCCTGCTCGCGCATCGCCAGCGCGGACGCGACGGCGTTCTCCTTGATCGCCTCGTGGGCCTCCTCGCGGCCCACGCCCGCGCGCACCGACGCCATGAGCACCTTCGTGGTGGCGAGGAACGGCAGGTAGCGGTCCAGCTCACGGGCGACGACGGCCGGGAACGCGCCGAACTCGTCGAGCACCGTCAGGAACGTCTCCAGCAGGCCGTCGAGCGCGAAGAACGCGTCCGGCAGCGCCACGCGGCGCACGACCGAGCACGAGACGTCGCCCTCGTTCCACTGGTCGCCCGCCAGCTCGCCGGTCATCGACGCGTAGCCGCGCAGGATCACCATCAGGCCGTTGACGCGCTCGCAGGAGCGGGTGTTCATCTTGTGCGGCATCGCCGACGAGCCGACCTGGCCCGGCTTGAAGCCCTCGGTGACCAGCTCGTGCCCGGCCATCAGACGGATCGTCTTGGCGAGCGAGGACGGGGCCGCGGCGAGCTGCACCAGGGCGGTGACGACCTCGTAGTCGAGCGAGCGCGGGTAGACCTGGCCGACGGAGGTGAAGGCCTGCGCGAAGCCGAGGTGACCGGCGATCCGGTCCTCCAGCTCGGCCAGCTTCGTGTCGTCGCCGCCCAGCAGGTCGAGCATGTCCTGCGCCGTGCCGACGGGGCCCTTGATGCCGCGCAGCGGGTAGCGGGTGAGCAACTCCTCGACCCGGCCGTACGCGACCAGCAGCTCGTCGGTGGCGGTCGCGAAGCGCTTGCCGAGAGTCGTGGCCTGCGCCGCGACGTTGTGCGAGCGGCCCGCCATGACCAGCTCGGCGTACTCGCCCGACAGCTTGCCCAGGCGCGCGAGGACGGCGACGGAACGGTCCCGGATCAGTTCGAGCGAGAGCCGGATCTGCAGCTGCTCGACGTTCTCCGTCAGGTCGCGGGACGTCATGCCCTTGTGGACCTGCTCGTGCCCGGCGAGCGCGTTGAACTCCTCGATGCGGGCCTTCACGTCGTGGCGCGTGACCTTCTCACGCTCGGCGATGGAGGCCAGGTCGACCTGGTCGAGGACGCGCTCGTAGTCCGCGATCGCGGCGTCCGGCACCTCGATCCCCAGGTCCTTCTGGGCCTTCAGGACGGCGAGCCAGAGCCGACGCTCCAGCTTCACCTTCTCCTCCGGGGACCAGAGGGTGGCGAGCTCGGCGGAGGCGTAGCGTCCGGCGAGAACGTTCGGGATACGGGGCTTGGCAGGCGCAGTCACGTGTACGGAGTTTACCGGGCGTCCCTACAGGCTCCGAACCACCGCCGACCTGGAGGAACGTACAGGTGATCCGGGAGTCGGCGCTACTCACGGTACGCGTCCGCGATGCTGTACGGATGACCGGTACCCAAGGGCCCGCCGCCGCACTCCAGGACCTCGCCGCGCTGTGGAGCGCGGGCGACGTCGAGGCGTACGCGCTCGTCGAAGGCGCGTGCACCGCCCTGGTGGCCGGCCTCGACGGCCCGGCCCTGCGCCTGCTGGCAGCCGTGGCGCCCGGGGACGCCGACTACGACCTGCCGGACCTGCTGCCCGCCGCCCTCGAAGACCTCGGTCTGACGTACCACCCCCGCGGGAGCGAGGCCGGGCGGCTCGCGACCGTCGGGATCATGGCGCGACGCACGTTGGCGGGTGGGATGACGCCCCGCGCGTTCGTGGAGTGGATCCACGTGCGCTTCGGGCACGGAGTTCCCCACCTCAGGAGTCTGGCCGAGTACGACGACGTGTACGAGATCATCGAGTACGAGGGACTGACGCGCGCCGAGCTGGACGCCCAGGTGCTGGCCGAAGCGCGGCGGGTGGTCGAGGCGTAGGGCGGGAAGGGGTGGGGGATGGACGAGCAAGTGGTGCGGGGGCGGTTCGACGGGCGGGGGCGGGTCGAGGTCGTGCTGCGGTCCGGGAGAGGGGACGAGCGGGAGCGGGCGGAGCGGATCGCGCACGCGATGGGCTACCGGCTGAGCGAGGTGCAGGGGCTCGGCCGGCTCGGCATCCGGCTCGACTTCACCCGGGACGACGACCCACGCGCCCGGCGCCGGGCCGAGGAATCCGTGCGCCGGCTGCGCGCGGGCGTCCCGCTCCTGTCCGCACCGGACGCCCCACCGCCCCCGCCACCCGGCCCGCCACCGGCGGCGGCCCCGGCGCCCCGGCCCAGGCCCCGTGCCGTGATTCCGGACGAGCCCCCGCCTCCGCCGGCCGCCGTGCGTCCCCCCGCACCGCGCGTGCCGCCCCGCCCGGCCTACCCGCCCCCGCCGCCCCCGCCGCCCCGAACGGTCAGGCGGGGCGCCGGGCCGTGAGGAGTTCGAAGGGCGGGTTGGCCTCGTAGTCGTCCCAGAAGCCGGGGGCGAACGCCGCGCGGCCCTCGGGCGAGACGGGCAGCGGCGACCAGGTGACTTCGGTGAAGCCGGCCCGGGTCAGCGCCTCGGCGTACACCTCGCGGCGCGGCAGGTTCGCCGTGAAGGAGACCGGCTGCGGCTCCAGGAACGCGGTGATGCGTACCCGGGGACCGACCTCGGAGCGGCTGCCCTCCAGCTCGCTGAGGAACCCGTACGGGCGCGGGCTCGGCCCCTCGAAGTCGTAGTCCGGGCTCTGGTTGAGGGCGTAGAACGTGCCCCCAGGCGCGAGCGCGGCGTGGATGGTGCGGCACATGGCCGTCATCGTGTCGGTGGTGTCCGCGTAGTTGAGCAGGTTCACGGCGGTCGCGAGGTCGTAGCGGCCCGGGCCGAGCGAATCCGGCCGTGCCACGTCGCCCACCGCGTACCGGACGCCCAGCGGGTCGGCCTCCTCGATGCGCAGCGCGGCGTTGATCATCTCGCCGGACACGTCGACGCCGAGGACGTCGTCGGCCCCGCGCCGCTTGAACTCGCGGCTGTAGAAGCCGGTCCCGCAGGCCAGGTCGAGGACGGACCGGCCGCGCACGTCGCCGACCAGCTCCAGGAAGCCCGGGACCTCCGCGTAGCGGCACAGCGTCAGGGCCTTGAACCCTTCGAACGCCTCGCCGATCCGGTCGTACTGCTGCTCCGCGCTCGTGCTCACGATGCCTCCCGCAGGGGTCGGTGGTGTCTGGCGCGTCGCAGTCTTCCGGCGCGCCGGAGCGAACACCGACTGACAGGAACCACAAAGATCGGCACCCGCTCTCGGGCGCGTGCACAAGTCGGCCCGATCAGCCCGCGTCGGCGGGCCCCGCTGCGGCGAGGGCCCGCACGGCCCGCTCCAGCCGCGTCCTGCGCGCCTCCGGCGTCGTGGCCTGGAGGAGGGGCAGCAGGGTCAGATAGCGGGCGGTCCGGTCGAGCGCGTCGAACGCCCTGCGCGCGGCCGGCTCCGCGTCGAGCGCCGCCGCCAGATCGTCCGGAACCGTGGCCGTCGCCTGTGACGCGTACGCGCGGTCCCAGCGGCCGTCCTCCTGCGCCCGCCGGACCTCGGCGAGCCCCGGCTCCCGCATCCGGCCCGCCGCCGCCAGCTCCGCCACCTTGTCGACGTTCACCTGCGACCACATGCTGCGCGGCCGGCGCGGCACGTACTTCTGGAGGTAGTACCGGTCGTCCAGGCCACGCCGCTGCCCGGAGATCCACCCCCAGCACAGCCCCACGTCGACCAGCTCGTCGTCCGTGACCGACGCGATCCCTGAGGCCCGCTTCGCGACCTTCACCCACAGGCCCGCGCCGCGCGTGTGATGCGCGCTGAGCCAGTCGTCGAAGGCCGCCGCGTCCGGGAACGCGCGCACCTCGACCCCGTTGAACTCTTCGGACCCCTCGGATCCCTTTGACCCCTCGGACCCATTGGATCCCGCGTTCCCCACGAACCCCTCGGACTGCGCCATGCGGGCAGAATAGGGCGGTTGCCCAGGGGCGCGGGGGAGTTACGAGTCGGAGGGCGCCGAGGCTTCCCCGTACGGCGCGAGCTCCCCGCGCTTGGGCGCGAGTCCGTCACCCGACGAGCGGCCCGTCAGGCGCCGCCCGATCCACGGCACGAGGTGCTGCTTCGCGAACCGCGCGTCGGCCACGCGCCGCGCGGCCCAGTTCGGCCGCGCCGCCGCGGCCAGCGGCGCACGCCAGTCGGACTCCGGCGGATACCCGAGCGCCTGCCACACGGCCTCGGCCACCCGCTCGTGCCCCTCGGCGGTGAGGTGCAGCCGGTCCACGTCCCACATCCGCTGCTCGCCGAGGACCGGCGCCCCGTACAGGTCGACGACCACGGCGCCGTGCCGCTCCGCGAGCTCGTCGATGCACGTGAACAGCTCCTCCATGCGCGGCCGGAACCGCTCCATGACAGGGCCGTTGCGCCCGGGGCTGCGCATCAGCACGAGCTGCTCGCAGGAGGGGGCGAGCCGCTCCACGGCCTCGGTGAGCAGCCCGCGCACCCGGCCCATGTCGCACTTGGGACGCAGCGTGTCGTTCAGGCCGCCCACGAGGGTGACGACGTCGGCCCGCATCGCGGCGGCGACGTCGACCTGCTCGTCGACGATCTGCCCGATGAGCTTGCCGCGCACGGCGAGGTTGGCGTACCGGAACCCCGGGTCCCGGGCAGCCATCCGGCCGGCCAGGAGGTCGGCCCAGCCGCGGTACGAGCCGTCCGGCAGCCGGTCCGACATGCCTTCGGTGAAGGAGTCGCCGACCGCGACGAGGCTGGTGTACTTGACGTTCATCTGCATGGCGCCAGAGATCGTATCCCGGTGCGCGGGCCCCCGGCGCCGCCGGGGCGGGGCCCCCCCCCCGCCGCGGCACAGTCACGGTCGACCCACCTGCGCCCGGGGGGGGCCCCCCCCCCAGGCAGGGGGGGGGCTGAG
>NZ_JBHYTK010000017.1:40621-77477 GCF_042749255.1 Streptomyces sp. NPDC059524
TGTTGGTGTTAGTGTCGCCCCCCCGGGCCGGGGGGGGGTTAATTTTCCTGACATCTGCTGGCCCCCTGCGATGGAACCGGGGGGGGGGGCCCCCGCCCCGGGGGGCCGGCCACCGACGCGGCCGAGCGGTGTCAGGCCCACTGTCCGAACAGCTCGCCCGTGGTGTCAGGCGGGCTGTCCGAACAGCTCACGCAGTACGTCCTCCATGGTCACCAGGCCCGCGAGCCGCCCGTCGGCGCCGAGCACGGCGGCCACATGCGTGCGGCTGCCGCGCATCGCGGTGAGCACGTCGTCGAGCGGCGTCGTCTCCCGCACGCGCGCGATGGAGCGCATGTCCGGCACCCGGAACGGCAGGTCGCGCGGCGTCGCGTCCAGCGCGTCCTTCACATGGAGGTAGCCGACGATGCGCCGGCCCTCGTCCACAACAGGGAAACGCGAGAAGCCCGACTCGGCGGACAGCCGTTCCAGTTGCTCCGGAGTGACGCCCACGCGCGCGTAGACGACCTTCTCCAGCGGAAGGACGACGTCCTTGACGGGGCGGCGGCCCAGCTCCAGGGCGTCGTGGAGCCGCTCCTGGGCGCGGTCGTCGATCAGCCCCGCGTCGGAGGAGTCCTTGACCATGCGGGCCAGCTCGTCGTCCGAGAACGTCGCCGCCACCTCGTCCTTGACCTCCACCCTGAGCAGCCTCAGCAGGGCGTTCGCGAAGGCGTTGATCGCGAAGATCACCGGGCGCAGGGCGCGCGCCAGGGCCACCAAGGGCGGGCCGAGCACCAGCGCCGAACGCACCGGCTCGGCGAGCGCGATGTTCTTGGGGACCATCTCGCCGAGCAGCATGTGCAGATACGTCGCGAGCGACAGGGCGATCACGAACGAGATCGGGTGGATCAGTCCGTGTGGCACCCCGACCGCGTCGAACACCGGCTCCAGGAGGTGCGCGATGGCCGGCTCGGCCACGATGCCGAGCACCAGGGTGCACAGCGTGATGCCGAGCTGCGCCGCGGCGAGCAGCGCCGACACGTGCTGCAGCCCCCACAGGACGCTGCGGGCCCGCCGGTCGCCCTCCTCGGCGTGCGGCTCGATCTGGCTGCGGCGCACCGAGATCAGGGCGAACTCGGCGCCGACGAAGAACGCGTTGACGACCAGCGTCGCCAGGCCGATCAGCAGCTGGATCGCGGTCATCGTCGCGCCCCCTTCGTGGTGTCCTCCGTGGTCCCGGCGGCCGGCGCGTGCAGCAGCACGCGCGCGGCGCGGTGCCCGTGCGCGTCGACGACGTCGAGCCGCCATCCGGCGACCTCGACGCTGTCGCCGACGCCGGGGATCCGGCCCAGCTCGGTCGCCACGAGGCCGGCCAGCGTCTCGTACGGGCCGTCGGGCACCCGCAGTCCGACCCGGGCGAGCCGGTCGGTGCGGGCGGCGCCGTCGGCCGAGTACAGCGTGCGGCCGTCCTCGTCGGTGCCCGCGGCGGCGATGTCCGGTGTCTCGTGCGGGTCGTGCTCGTCCCGCACCTCGCCGACGACCTCCTCGACGATGTCCTCCAGCGTCGCGACGCCTGCGGTGCCGCCGTACTCGTCGATGACGACGGCCATCGTGCGCTTGCCGGACAGCCGGTCGAGGAGCCGGTCCACGGTGAGCGTCTCGGGGACCAGCAGCGGTTCGCGCAGCAGGTCGGACACGCTCTTGCGGGCGCGCTGGTCGTCGGGCACGGCGAGCACGTCCTTGATGTGCACGACGCCGACGACCGAGTCGAGATTGCCGCGGTAGACGGGGAAGCGGGACAGGCCGGTGGCCCGCGTCGCGTTCGCCACGTCCTCGCAGGTGGCCTGCAGGTCCAGGGCCATCACCTGGACGCGCGGGGTCATCACGTTCTCCGCGGTCAGGTCGGCCAGGTTCAGGGTGCGCACGAACAGCTCGGCGGTGTCGGCCTCCAGGGCGCCCTCCTTGGCGGAGTGCCGGGCGAGCGCCATCAGCTCCTGGGGGCCGCGCGCGGAGGCCAGCTCCTCGGTGGGCTCGACGCCGAGGCGCCGCACCAGCCGGTTCGCCGTGTTGTTCAGGTGCGTGATGAACGGGCGGAAGGCCGCGCTGAACCAGCGCTGCGGGGTCGCCACGCGCTTGGCCACGGCCAGCGGCGAGGAGATCGCCCAGTTCTTCGGGACCAGCTCGCCGACGACCATGAGGAACACGGTCGACAGGGCGGTGCCGAGGACCAGCGCGACCGACGTCGACGCCGAGCTCGGCACGCCGACGGCCTCGAGCGGGCCCGCGATGAGCTTGGCGATGGACGGCTCGGCGAGCATGCCGACGACCAGGTTGGTCACGGTGATGCCGAGCTGGGCGCCGGAGAGCTGGAAGGTCAGGTTCCGTACGGCCTTGAGGGCGCCGGCGGCGCCGCGCTCGCCGCGCTCCACGGCCGCTTCGAGATCACTGCGCTCGACGGTCGTGAGGGAGAACTCCGCCGCCACGAAGGCGCCGCAGGCCAGCGATAGGAGTACTGCGACGGCGAGCAGGAGCACTTCGGTCATCGGGTCACCTCCGTCCCATCTTCGGCCAGTGACGGGAGGGGCGCGCGATCACGGGGACCGTGCGGAGGGAGGGGCCGGGTACTGGGAGGCTCGCCCATGGGCGGACGCTCACACCTTTCGCAGAAGTTTCGACGGACCACGCCATAGTAAAGGATCGGCAAAGCGGCCCGCTTCTCAGCCGTCGGTCAGGGGCTTCACCCAGCGGGACCACTGCGGCTCCGGCGCGTAGCCGGCCGCCCGCCACGCGTGGTGCGCCCGCTCGTTGCGGTCGAGCACCATCGCGTCGCCGCGCCGCCCGCCCAGCGCCGCGAACCGCTCCTCGGCCGCCGCGAGCAGCGCCGAGCCGATGCCCTGACGCCGCGCCTCCGGCGAGACCGCGAGCCGGTACAGATGGCATCGCCACCCGTCGAAACCGGCGATCACCGTCCCCACCAGCACACCGTCCCGCTCGGCGAGCAGGAGCGCCTCAGGGTCCCGCGCGACCAGACGGTCCACGCCCGCGCGGTCGTCGCTGATGCTCGTGCCTTCCGCCGCCGTGCGCCAGAAGGCGAGGACGGCGGTCACGTCGGAGGGGCCCGCGGCCCGGATGTGAAGATCGCTCATGCGGCGATCCCATCACCGGCGGCCCGCCGGGCGCCGCCGGTTTTCACATGCCGGACGGGACGCCCCCGCGAAAGGCGCTCCAGGCCGCCCTTGCCGGTGCTAGCACCGCGGCGCTAGCTTGAAAGCATGGCGAAGACGCAGCTGAACGTGCGGGTGGACGAGGACACCGCCCGCGCGGCCCGGGAGCGCGCGCTGGCCCGGGGCATGAGCGTGAACAGATACATCGAGGAGCTGGTCCGGCGCGACGCGGGCGAGCTCGGCCGTACGTTCGTCGACGCGGCCGCCGACTTCATGAAGCAGTACGAGACCGTGTTCGCCGAGGAGTTCGGCACCGACAGCGAAGGCCGGCACCGTCCCGTTGACTGAACCGCGGAACCCCTCGCACCTCACCGTCGATCTCGCCTGGCTGCTCATGATCGCCGAGCAGAAGACCCCGGGCGACCCCCAGGTATCCGACTGGGGCGCCCTCGTCGCGGCCGTGGCCCGCCACTCCGCGGAGATCTTCGACATCCCCGTCTACGTGACACCGCACGCCCGGGCGGCGGCGCTGCTCCAACTCCTCATCCACGTACCGGCGCTGGAGCGGTCGAACGCGATGTTCGCCTCCGCGGTCGCCTACGCCTACCTCGTCGCCAGCGGCCTCAAGGTCGTCATCTCGCCCGAGCAGGTCCGCGAGTTGGCGCGGCTCGTCAAGGACGGCGCCGCGACCGTCCACGACATCGAGAAGGAACTGCGCAAGTGGAGCCTGTGAACCACCTGGACCGCCAGAACGCGCCCTAGGCCGAAGTGGCCATCGGCCGGCGGGCCGTGCCGAGCACGCAGTACGAGGTCGGCAGCCTCGGCCCGCGCTCCGGCATCAGCAGTTCACGGTGGTCGATGTCCTCGAAGCCGGCCGTGCGCACCGACGCCACCGCGTCCCGCCCCACGTGACAGCCGCCGAACAGGCGCGGCCACACGGTCCTGTCGAGGACACCCTGCACCCGGCGCATCCCGTGCCCCGGCGCCTGCCCGTGCTCGAAGAACCGCACCTCGCCGCCCGGCCGCAGCACCCTGCGTACCTCGGACAGCGACCGCTCCACGTCCCGCACGCTGCACAGCACCAGACACACCACGACGGCGTCGTACGCCTCGCTCTTCACGGGCAGCGCCTCGGCCGCCCCCGGCACGACGTCGACCGGGACCTCCGCCCGCAGCGCCGCCTCGACCGCGAGGGCCCGCAGCTCACGCTCCGGCTCGATCGCGACGACCTCGGAGACGGCGGCCGGGTAGTACCCGAAGTTCAGCCCGTTCCCGGCCCCGACCTCCAGCACCCGTCCCGACAGCCCGTCCAGCAACTCCCGGCGGACGGGCGCCATCGCGGGCTCGGCCCGCACGCTGAACCGTGCGTAGAACCGCGCGAACCACGGATGGCGCACCGCGTCCTGCCGCCCCCGACCCGTCATACCGACCTCCAGAGCACGAGCTGCCGCCTGCACTCCGAATTGTCCTCCGACACCGGGCGGCTGTCGCCCCCTCCGCCACCGGCCGGGGCTCAGTCGGCCGAAGCGGCGCGAAACTCCTCGGCGTCCCAAGTCCCGCCCAGCGCGGCCCCGACCCAGGACCCGGCCCGAGCCCGGAAATCAGCCGGCGCCAGAGCCCCGGCCCCCTCGGGGACCGCGCCCAGGAGCCCGGCCCCGGCCACCCGGGGCAGGTCCGCCACATTGCAGCGCTCCGCGAGCCCGGGGGCGCCGGGCCAGGACCCGATGACGACCCCGGCCTGCTCCAGCTCCCGCGCCCGCAACGCCTCCGCCGTCAACTGAACGGAGTTCAGCGTGCCGAGCCCGGCCGCCGCCACCACGAGCACCGGCGCCCCGAGCAGCCGCGCCGCGTCCGCGAGCGTCGACCCCTCCGCGTCGAAGTGGACGAGCAGCCCGCCCGCCCCCTCGACCAGCACCAGATCGTGCGAGGCGGCCAGCTTCTCGGCGGCCTCGGCGACCTGGGCCGGCCGCACCGGAGCCATCCCGGCGCGCGCCGCCGCAGTCCCCGGGGCCAACGGCTCCGGATAGCGCCCCAGTTCGAGACCCGTCACCCGCGCCCCGGCGAGCCGCACGACGTCGTCGACGTCACCCGGCTCACCCGGCGCGACACCGGTCTGCGCCGGCTTGAGCACGGCCACCGAACGGCCCGCCCGCAGCGCGACCGCGGCCACCGCCGCCGTCGTCACCGTCTTGCCGATCTCGGTCCCGGTCCCCGAGACCACGAGTACCGTCATGTCCGCTCCGTTCACCCTTCCCGCGCGGCGGCGCACACCGCACGGCCGATCCGTGCCAGATCCTCGTCACCCGTGACGTACGGCGGCATCGTGTACACGAGGTCGCGGAACGGCCGCAGCCACACGCCCTCCGCCACCGCCGCCCGCGTCGCCGCCGCCATGTCGATCTCGTGGTCCAGCTGTACGACCCCGATCGCGCCCAGGACGCGTACGTCCGTGACACCGGGAAGCTCCGCCGCCCCGGCCAGGCCGTCCCGCAGACCGGTCTCGATCCGCTTGACCTCCGCCTGCCAGTCCTGGCCGAGCAGCAGATCGATCGAGGCGCAGGCGACGGCCGCCGCCAGCGGGTTGCCCATGAACGTCGGGCCGTGCGCGAGGACCGGGACCTCGCCTCGGGAGATCCCGTCGGCGACCCGGGGCGTGCACAGCGTCGCCGCCATCGTCATGTATCCGCCGGTCAGCGCCTTGCCGACGCACATCACGTCCGGTGTCACCAAGGCCTGCTCCGCGGCGAACAGCGTGCCCGTGCGGCCGAAACCGGTCGCGATCTCGTCGAAGACGAGCAGTACGTCGTGCGCGTCGCACGCCTCCCGCAGCACCCGCAGATACTCGGGGGAGTGGAAGCGCATGCCGCCCGCGCCCTGCACCACCGGCTCGACGACCACGGCCGCCAGCTCGTGCGCGTGCCGCCCGATCATGTCCCGCAGATGCCCCGCGTACGACTCCTCGTACGCGGCCGGCGGCGCGTCGGCGAACAGCTGGCGGGGCAGTACGCCCGCCCACAGCCCGTGCATGCCGCCCTCGGGGTCGCACACGGACATGGGCTGCCAGGTGTCGCCGTGGTAGCCGCCGCGCCAGGTCAGCATCCGGTGCTTCTCGGGCCGGCCCAGCGAACGCCAGTACTGCAGGCACATCTTGAGCGCGACCTCGACCGACACGGAACCCGAGTCGGCGAGGAAGACATGCTCCAGGCCGTCGGGCGACATGTCGACAAGGCGCTCCGCGAGCCGCACGGCGGGCTCGTGCGTGAGCCCGCCGAACATGACGTGGCTCATCCGGTCCAGCTGACCGCGGGCGGCCTCGTCCAGGACGGGGTGCCGGTAGCCGTGGATCGCCGACCACCAGGACGACATCCCGTCCACCAGCTCCCCGTGCCCGGCGACCCGCAGCCGCACCCCGGCCGCCGACTCGACGACCAGGGGCTCCTGCCGGCCCGGCATGGGCCCGTACGGATGCCAGACGTGCTGCCGGTCGAGCGCGAGGAGCTCGCTCACGCGCGGATCGGAGGGCTGATCAGGCATTGGGGGCGAGGTCCGTCCCCGCGCCACGACGGCGCACCGCGACCAGGTCCGTGCGGGCCTCGGACGCCGCGGGCTCCCGCGGGGCGGCCTCGGCCGCGGGGGAACCACAGCCCCCGCCGGCCGCGTGCGAACCGCAGCCGGCCTCGGCCTCGTGCGAACCGCAGCCGCTGTCCGGCTCCGTACCGCACACCGAGCCGCAGCCCGCCTCCGTGCGGTGCTCGGGCAGGGTCACCTGGTCGGCGCCCTCGACCTCGAAACCGGCGTCCGCGATCATGTCGAGGTCGGCCTTGCCGGCCTGGCCCTCGCTGGTCAGGTAGTCGCCCAGGAAGATCGAGTTCGCGATGTTCAGCGCCAGGGGCTGCATCGAGCGCAGGTGCACCTCGCGCCCGCCCGCGATCCGCACCTCGACGTCCGGGCAGACGAACCGCACCATGGCGAGGATCCGCAGGCAGCGCTGCGGCGTCAGGTTCCACTCCTTGGCGAGCGGCGTGCCCTCGAACGGGATCAGGAAGTTCACCGGCACCGAGTCCGGGTCCAGCTCGCGCAGCCCGAAGACCACGTCGACGAGGTCCTCGTCGCTCTCGCCCATGCCCGCGATCAGGCCCGAGCAGGCGGAGAGCCCCGCCGCGTGCGCCTTCTGCACGGTGTCGACGCGGTCCGCGTAGGTGTGCGTCGTGGTGATGCCGGCGTACGTCGCCTCGGACGTGTTCAGGTTGTGGTTGTACGCGTCGGCGCCCGCCGTGCGCAGCCGCTCGGCCTGGCCGTCGGACAGCAGCCCGAGGCAGGCGCAGACCTCGACGTCCTCGTTCTCCGACTTGATCGCGTCGATGGTCTTGGCGACCCGGTCGACGTCCTTGTCCGTGGGCCCGCGACCGCTCGCCACCAGGCAGACGCGCTTCGCGCCGCCCGCGACACCGGCGGCCGCCGCCTTGGACGCCTCGTCCGGCTTGAGCCACGTGTACTTGAGGATCTCCGCCTTGGAGCCGAGGCGCTGCGAACAGTAGGAGCAGTCCTCCGGGCACAGGCCCGACTTCAGGTTCACCAGGTAGTTGAGCTTGACCCGGCGGCCGAACCACTGGCGGCGCACCTTCCCGGCCGCGGCCACCACATCGAGCAGTTCGTCGTCCGACGTCGCCAGTACGGCGAGCGCCTCTTCACGGCTCGGCAGCTCGCGCCGAAGCCCCTTGTCCACCAGCGTGTTCAGCAGGTCCATGGCCTCAGATCCTGACCTATGGCACCGCTCCCGCGAAAGGAGACTTCGTACAAAGCGTGTCGTTCGACGTGTGGGTATCACCACATCCTGACCCGGTGGCGGGGCGGCTAGGGTCTGTGCATTACCTACAAAGCGTCCTCTGCGCAACGAGGGAGTCATGGCCGCAGCCCACTCTTCTTCCGACGGTTTCGCGTTCGACTGGATCGACGGTCAGCGCCGCGGCCGTGAGGCCGCCGGGCTCGTGCGCACGCTGCGCCCCCGCCCCGCGGACTCCCCGCTCCTCGACCTCGCGAGCAACGACTACCTGGGCCTGGCCCGGCACCCCGAGGTCGTCGAGGGCGCCGCGCGCGCCGCCCGGCGCTGGGGCGGCGGAGCCACCGGTTCCCGTCTCGTCACCGGCACCACTGAACTGCACACACGGCTGGAGCGGGAGCTCGCCGCGTTCTGCGGCTTCGAGTCCGCGCTGGTCCTGTCCTCCGGCTACGCGGCCAATCTCGCCGCCGTCACGGCGCTCGCCCCGCACGGCTCGCTGATCGTGTCCGACGCGGGCAACCACGCCTCGCTGATCGACGGGTGCCGGCTCGCGCGCGGGACCACCCAGGTGGTACCGCACGCCGACCCCGAGGCCGTCCGCAAGGCGCTGTCGACCCACGACGGGCCCTCCGTGGTGGTGTCCGACACCGTCTTCTCGGTCGACGGCGACCAGGCTCCGTTGTCGGAACTCTCCCATGCCGCACGGGAGTTCGGGGCCGGGCTGATCGTCGACGACGCCCACGGGCTCGGTGTCCTCGGCGCGGGCGGGCGGGGCGCCGCGGACGCGGTGGGTCTCGCGGGCGCCGCGGACACCGTCGTGACCGTCACCCTGTCCAAGTCCTTCGGCAGCCAGGGCGGCGCCGTACTCGGTCCGGCCCGCGTCATCGACCACCTGATCAACACGGCCCGTACGTTCATCTTCGACACGGGACTCGCACCGGCCGCCGCGGGCGCCGCCCTCGCCGCGCTCGAACTGCTGCGGGCGCGGCCCGAACTCGCGCGGCAGGCGGGACAGGTCGCGAGGTCGCTGCACGAGAGGCTCGTCGCGGAGGGGCTCACGGCCGTCGCGCCCCAAGCGGCGGTCGTCTCCGTGCGGGCACCCTCGCCGGACGAGGCCGTGCGCTGGGCGGCGGACTGCCGGGAGGCCGGCCTGTCGGTCGGCTGCTTCCGGCCGCCGTCCGTACCCGACGGGATCTCCCGGCTGCGGCTGACCGCCCGGGCCGACCTGACGCAGGATCAGATCGCCGAGGCCGTCGGGGTGATCAGCCGCACGGCGCCCGCCGGGGCGTTCACCGCAGGGAGTCGATGAACCCCTCCCACGCGGTGGGGGTGAACAGGAGCGCGGGCCCGGCCGGGTCCTTGGAGTCGCGGACGGCGAGCCGCCCGGCCGCGGCCCGGCCGTTCGGCCGGGCCGTCTCGACACAGTTGTTGGCACCCGTGCTGCGGCTGCTGCGGCGCCATCGCGCGGCGCCCAGGAGCGCGGTGGTGGGGACGGTGGGACCGTGCCGAGGGGGAGCGGTCATGGTGCCTCCTTACCCAGCGCCGGGGCAGCGCGAGGCGTCGGCGTCCTCGCCTACCCGGCGATCTGTGCGATGAATTCCAGCGAGTCATCGGGCGGAAGTGCGTGGAGCAGGAGAGCGTCGAAGGCGTGTGCGTACGCCTTGAGGTCTTCTTTCCGCTCGAGATAGAGGCTATTCGTCAAATGGTCGAGGACGACCACATCCAGATCGGATGTGTTCGGAAACGAGAAGACTACGAACGGTCCGGTCAGGCCGATGTGCCCGCCCGCCGTGAACGGAAGCACCTGGATCCGGACATGCGGCAGCCGCGCCGCCTCCACCAGCCACGCCAACTGCCCCTCCAGCACCCCCGGTCCGCCCACCACGCGCCGCAGCACCGCCTCGTCGAGCACGGCGGTCAGCTCCAGCGGCGGGTCCGCCCGCAGCACGTCCTGCCGCGCGAGCCGCACCTCCACCAGCGCGTCGATGTGCCGCTCCGGCGTCCCGGCGAGCACCGAACGCGTCACCGCGCGCGCGTACTCCGGCGTCTGTAACAGCCCCGGCACCACGCTCGTCTCCAGCGTGCGGATGCGGCAGGCCTGCGACTCCAGACTGATGAAGTCCCGGTACGAGGGCGGCAACAGGCCCCGATAGGCGTGCCACCAGTGCTGGACGCCCGCGTCGTCACCGCCGGCCAGCGCGACCAGCAGCTCGCGCAACCGGGGGTCCCTGGCCTCCAGCGCGTCGAGCAGCAACAGCACGTCCGACGGCTTCACGCCACTGCGGCCCGTCTCGATCCGGCTCACTTTCGACTGGTGCCAGCCCACGAGCCGGGCCGCCTCGCCACTGGTGAGCCCGGCGCTCACCCGCAGCGCGCGCAACTCGGCGCCCAGCTTGCGGCGCCGCACCGCGGGACCGTATTTCATGCTGACTCCTCAGGCTTCGCGGCGCGGCGGCCGCGTCCTCCCGGCCCGTTCGGCTGCGCTCACCCGCACGACGGTAGAACACCCCGCGTGCGCCCGCCCAAATACGGTCTACCGTCGTAGAGTTCACCGCTTCGAGCGACAGATATATGCATATCTTGGGGGATCGGCTGCCCGTGAGCAGGCCCAAGTGGCACTCTGGCGCGAAGCAGTCGGGGGCCGCGCGCGAGAGATCCGCGAGTGCCGGACAAGCGGCCCCGGCGGGAAAGGGACGACGTCGCCATGGCAGATCACCAGGAAGCATCCGTCACGCTGCCGAGCGACCCCGCATCGGTGTCGGCCGCCCGCTCCTACGTCGCCACCGTGCTGACCGAATGGGGCATGCCGGTGGACTGCGACACCGCCGACACGGTCCGCCTGATCGTCTCGGAGCTCGCGACCAACGCGGTGCAGCACACCCGCGGGCAGTCACCCACGTTCACCGTCGACCTCGAGCTGGAGCGCGACGAGCACCTGCGCATCGGCGTCACCGACAGCCACCCGCGCTATCCCAAGCGCCTGCCCGCCGCCGTCCAGCAGGACAACGGCCGGGGCATGGTGATCATCCGGTGTCTCACCGCGGAGTGCGGCGGCAGACTCTCGGTCGCCCCGACCCCCGAGGGCGGCAAGACCGTGTGGATCGCCCTGCCGTGGGTCACCGCGGCACCGACGGCCGTGTACTGACCCGCGCCCCCTTCTCGGAACCTCAGCACGCGGCGGGCCGCCCGACCGCCTCGCGCGGCGGCGCCCGGAACGCGGCCACGGCTGGACGCGCCTCGTCGGCCCGCCACACCACCGAGATCGTCCGGCTCAGCTCACCGGGATCCAGCCGGCGCATCCCGGCCGGGGTCGCGGAGGTCCGCGACGCCATGACCGGCTCGGGCGGTGGCTGCGGCGGCCGCGGCACCGCACGGGCCGTCGGGATCGTCACGGGGAGCGCTCTGGCCCTTCTGGCTCCTTTTCTCCTGACGGAGCCGCTCGCCGCCTGACGAGCGCCCGCCGCAGCAGCCACGGCATGACCGCCCACAGGCCCGCGCACACCATGAAGGTGCCCACGCCCGCCGCGATGCCCGCGGCCCGGTTGAGCGTCACGTCGACCACCAGGAGCACCGAAGCGCTCAGGGCGAGCACCAGCGCCCCCATGCCGCAGGCCGCGAGCCGGGAGGACACCCTCACGATCTGCGGCTTCGCACCGAGGTGGAACAGGACGCGGTGCACGGCCGCCGGAGCGGTCAGCAGCGCGGCCGCCAGGACCGCGAGCAGCAGCGTCGTCACGTACGTGGCCCGCTGCGTGGTGTCCAGGGACGGGAAGCGGGCCGTGAACGCGAGGGTGAGCAGGAAGGCGAACAGGAACTGCACCCCGGTCTGCATGACGCGCAGCTCCTGCAGCAGCTCACCGAAGTTGCGGTCGGCCCGCTCCAGCGGCGTCTCGTTGCGCTCGTCGTCCATGACGCATGGGTAACCGCCGGCGCGGGTCTCAACCCTCCACGACCCCCGGGCGGCCGTGCGGCGGGCCTCAGCGCACCCGGCCGTACCAGACGCTCTTCGTCCAGATCTTCTGCAGGCGCACGACGTCCCCGGTCTTCGGGGAGTGCCAGATGCGTCCCTTCCCGGCGTAGATGCCGACGTGGTAGATGCTGCGGCCCGAATGGAAGAACACCAGGTCACCCTGCTTGCGGGTGGAGGCCGAGACATGGCGGGTCTTGTTGTACTGCTGTGCGGCGGTGCGGGGCAGACTCTTGCCCGCGCGCTTGAACGAGTAGAGCGTCAGGCCGGAACAGTCGAAGCGGTGCGGCCCGGTGGCGCCCCATTTGTAGGGCGCTCCCTTCTTCGAAGCCGCGATCTGCAGTGCTTTGGCCGAGGCCGTGGCCGCTGAGGCCTCGGACGCCGCGCCGGGGACCATGAGCCCCGCTCCGGCGACCGCGAGGGTGAGGGCCGAGGCGGTACCGGCCCGGCTGAGCAGCGACGGAACACGATTGAGCGCAGTCATGCGCAACCCTTCGTCAACCGCCTGCGAAGGATGACCTGTCGGGTTCGGACTGGCGAAGACGCCCGGCCGCGTGATCACGGCTTCACCCCAAGGGCCCCTCTTCCGCAACTCCGGCTGAGCTGCGGCGGCGGCCCGTCGTGCCTGGGTCCTCCACTCCTGCCGATGCACTTCTGTCGACCTGGCATCCGTGCGGCGGCAGGACTCGGCGTCCGCACGGACCGCCCCGCCGCTGTGGCGGGGGCTTGTCGTCGGAAGGGATCTTGACGCACTCGTGTCGTGAAATCCGAGCTGAACCAGCGGTAAGTGAGGCTCCTCACGCTTGATCCGTTCAGGTGGACAGTGCGGCATTCGATCTTCGGCCGAGGGGGCCGACCATGCCCGTACCAGCGGCGGAACCACAGATTCCGCTGCGCGCCTACAGCACGGGCGCAACTCTGTCGGCCCCTCTTCACGTACGAACGTCTACGCCGAACGGGGGTACCTCTTCTGGCTCGTTTGGGTCGTCCCGCAGACGGTTCGAGCCGGATCGGGCCTTCGGTGATCGCGGAGGACCTCAACCGACCGTTTCGGGCGGCAAAGTGACCCTCTGTGTCCGCCTCTCGCCGTCGAGGACCCGCAGCGCGCGGGCGAGGGTGGTGGCGTGGACCTGACTCTCGCCCCGTCGGTGCATCAGGTCGAGCGCGTCCCGCAGTTCGGTGGCCCGGCTGACGAGGGCCTGTGCCGCGCGCAGCCCCCGATAGGTGTCGTCGCCCCGCGCCGGATTGATCCGCGCGATCAGGTCGACCACCTCCAGATAGCGGTCGATCAGCTCGCACTCGGCCCGGGTCAGCGCGGGCAGGGGCGGCAGTTCGGGTGGGTACATCGATCTGTCACCTCCGCCCGGGCGCGCCCGGCGCCGAGGTCTTGCGGCTCTGTACGACCTGGTCCACCAGGCCGTGCTCCAGGGCCTGTTCGGCCGTGAGGACCGTGTCCCGCTCGATGTCCGCGCGCACCTGGTCCTGAGTCCGGGACGAGTGCCGCGCGAGCATCTCCTCCAACTGCTCGCGCATCCGCACGATCTCCCGCGCCTGGATCTCCAGGTCGGTGGGCTGCCCCTGGACCGGCTCCGGCAGGGCCGGCTGGTCGAGCACCACGCGGGCGCCCGGCAGCATCGTCCGCTTGCCCGGCGCCCCGGCCGCGAGCAGTACGGCCGCCACCGAGGCGGTCTGCCCCAGGCAGGTCGTCGCCACCTCGCAGCTGACGAACCGCATCGTGTCGTAGATCGCGGTCATCGCGCTGAACGAGCCGCCGGGGGAGTTGATGTACAGGGCGATGTCCCGGTCGGGCGCCTGGTACTCGAGATGCATGAACTGCGCCATCACGTCGTTCGCCGACGTGTCGTCGATCGGTGTCCCGAGGAAGACGATGCGCTCCTCCAGGAGCTTCGAGTAGGGGTCGAGCGTGCGCTGTCCCGCGCTCGTGCGCTCGGTGAACTCCGGCAGGACGTAACGGCTGGTCGGACGGGTCATGGCGGTCGCGCCTCCGCTGCTCGTAGGGGGTCGCCCCGGTGGTGCCGGGCGGCTGCCTGTAAAAAATGTACAGGACGTACATGACGTACGATGGGGAGCATGGCCTACGAGATTCCGGTGACGCAAGCGAGGGCTGAGCTCGCCGATCTGATCAATCGCGTGGTGTACGGCGGTGAGCGCGTCGTCGTCACCCGGCACGGCAAGCCGCTCGTCGCCCTCGTATCGGCCGCCGACCTGGAGCGACTCGAGGAGTTCGACGGTCCGGCGGGGGACTCCGCGGAGGAGCCCGTCATCTCGTCCGTCGCTCGTCTGGGTTCTCTCTCGTCCGCTCCGGGCGAACGGCAGAGGTTCGGCATCGCCGCGGAACACCGGGGTCCCGAGGTCCGTTAGGGCCCGGTTGGTCAGCGGCTCACCTTGTCCCGGCAATGGGACGGTCAAGCGACGGTTAACCTCGTTGAAACTCCTCGGTACTAGCCTTCCGGCCCACGTCACCAGGGGTTTTCGTATCCGGGGTGCGCAAGATCGCGCACATTAGATGTGTGTTACATCTATGAGTGCTGGTTACCCCGTCGCGGTGGCCGCGGCAGCCGGGCCCCGCACGGTCCGGAGTGAAGGACTGAGGTGGGACGCGTGCAACTGACCCCGCACGAGCAGGAAAGACTGCTCATCCATGTGGCCGCCGATGTGGCCGAGAAGCGCCGCGCCCGAGGGGTGAGGCTCAATCACCCCGAGGCGATCGCGCTCCTCACCTCGCACATCCTCGAAGGCGCCCGCGACGGCCGCACCGTCGCCGAACTCATGGCGTCCGGACGCAAGGTGCTCACCCGGGACGACGTCATGGACGGCATCCCCGAGATGATCCACGACGTCCAGGTCGAGGCGACCTTCCCCGACGGGACGAAGCTCGTCACCGTGCACGAGCCGATCATCTGACGGGAGCGGACGACACCTTGATTCCCGGAGAGATCCTCTACGCCGACGCGCCCGTCGTGGTCAACGAGGGCCGCGACGTCATACGTATGACGGTGCTCAACGCCGCCGACCGGCCCGTCCAGGTCGGCTCCCACTATCACTTCGCCGAGGCCAACCCCGGCCTCGACTTCGACCGTGCCGCGGCGCGCGGCCGGCGGCTCAACATCGCCGCCGGCACGGCCGTCCGCTTCGAGCCCGGCATCCCCGTCGACGTCGAGCTCGTTCCTCTCGCCGGCCGCCGCGTCGTCCCCGGCCTGCGCGGTGAGACCGGAGGTCCCCTCGATGCCTGAACTGTCCCGCGCCGCCTACGCCGACCTGTTCGGCCCCACCACCGGTGACCGGATCCGGCTCGCCGACACCGACCTGCTCGTCGAGATCGAGGAGGACCGCTCGGGCGGCCCCGGCCGCTCCGGCGACGAGGCGGTCTTCGGTGGCGGCAAGGTCATCCGCGAGTCCATGGGGCAGTCGCGCGCCACCCGCGCCGAAGGCACCCCGGACACCGTTGTCACCGGCGCCGTCATCATCGACCACTGGGGCGTCGTCAAGGCCGACATCGGCATCCGCGACGGCCGCATCACCGGCATCGGCAAGGCCGGCAACCCCGACACGATGGACGGCGTCCACCCCGACCTCGTCATCGGCCCCGAGACGGAGGTCCTCGCCGGAAACGGCAAGATCCTCACCGCCGGAGGCATCGACACCCACATCCACTTCATCTCGCCGACCATCGTCGACGAGGCCCTCGCCGCCGGCGTCACCACCCTGATCGGCGGTGGCACCGGACCAGCCGAGGGCAGCAAGGCGACCACCGTCACGCCCGGATCCTGGCACCTGGCCCGGATGTTCGCCGCCATGGAGCACAGCCCCGTCAACATCGGCTTCCTCGGCAAGGGCAACACGATGTCGAAGGAGTCCATGCGCGACCAACTGCGCGCCGGCATCCTCGGCTTCAAGATCCACGAGGACTGGGGCGCCACCCCCGCCGTGATCTCCGCCTGCCTCGACGTCTGCGAGGAGTCGGGCGCCCAACTGGCCGTCCACACCGACACGTTGAACGAGGCCGGATTCGTCCAGGACACCTTCGACGCCGTCGCCGGACGCACCCTGCACGCCTTCCACGTCGAGGGCGCGGGCGGCGGCCACGCACCCGACATGATCACCGCCGTGTCGCTGCCCCACATGCTGCCGAGCTCCACCAACCCGACCCGGCCGCACACCGTCAACACCGTCGAGGAACACCTCGACATGCTGATGGTCTGTCACCACCTCAACCCGGCCGTGCCGGAGGACCTCGCCTTCGCCGAGTCCCGCATCCGGCCCACCACCATCGCGGCCGAGGACATCCTGCACGACCTCGGCGCCATCTCGATCATGTCCTCGGACTCGCAGGCCATGGGCCGCATCGGCGAGGTCATCATGCGCACCTGGCAGACCGCGCACGTGATGAAGCGCCGCCGCGGCTTCCTGCCCGGAGACATCCGCGCCGACAACGCCCGCGCCCGCCGCTACGTCGCCAAGTACACGATCAACGCGGCGATCGCCCAGGGCATCGAGCACGAGATCGGCTCCGTCGAGAGCGGCAAACTCGCCGACCTCGTGCTGTGGGACCCGAAGTTCTTCGGCGTGAAGCCGCAGGTGGTGCTCAAGGGCGGCCAGATCGCCTACGCGCAGATGGGCGACGCCAACGCCTCCATCCCCACCCCGCAGCCCGTGCTGCCGCGCCCGATGTTCGGCGCCCGCGGCGCGGCGCCCGCCGCCAACTCGTTCAACTTCGTCGCCGAGGCGGCGATCGAGGACGGGCTGCCGGAGCGCCTCGGCCTCGGGCGCGGGTTCGTGCCGATCCGTTCGACGCGCGGCCGCACCAAGGCCGACATGGTCAACAACGACGCGCTGCCCCGCGTCGAGGTCGCCCCGGACTCGTTCGCGGTGACCATCGACGGGGAGCTCGTCGAGCCCGAACCGGCCACGGAACTGCCGCTCGCCCAGCGGTACTTCCTCTTCTGAGGGACGTGTGCCCGCCTCATGACACGCGCCGCCCTGCTCGTCCTGGCCGACGGCCGCTTCCCCGCCGGAGGGCACGCCCACTCCGGCGGGGCGGAGGCCGCCGTCAAGGCGGGCCGCATCACCGACGCCGCGAGCCTGGAGGAGTTCTGCCGCGGCCGGCTGCACACCAGCGGTCTGGCCGCGGCGGCCCTCGCCGCGGCCGCCGCGCTCGGTGTCGACCCCGTCGCGCTCGACACCGCGGCCGACGCCCGTACCCCCTCGGAAGCCCTGCGCACCGCCGCCCGCAGACTCGGCCGGCAGTTGATGCGGGCCGCCCGCGCCACCTGGCCGGACCCCGAACTCGACGCGCTGGCCGCGAAGTTCCCCAAGGGAGCCCACCAGCCCGTCGTGCTCGGCCTCGCCGTCCGCGCCGCCGGACTCGGCCCCGAGGACGCCGCGTACTGCTCCGCGTACGAGGGGGTCGGCGGGCCCGCGACCGCCGTCGTACGGCTGCTCAGCCTCGACCCGTTCGACGCGACCCGCGTTCTGGCCCGGCTCGCCCCGGAGCTGGACCTGATCGTGCGGGACGCGGTGGACGCGGCCCGGTCGGCTCTCGACGAAGGGGCCGACGTGCTGCCCGCCGGGTCGGCGCCGCTGCTGGAGATCGGGGCGGAGGCGCATGCCGCTTGGGCTGTGCGGTTGTTCGCGTCCTAGCGGTGTGTCCGTTGCCGGCTGTCCGTCACTGAACCGGGGCTGCGTCCCCGGACCCCCGTCGGCCTGAACGGCCTCGTCCTCAAGCGCCGGACGGGCTGGGGGCCTGTCTCATTGGAGTTGAAGAACGTCATGCACCTTGGTCACTCTCACGACGACGCGTCCGCCGTCTCCGCCGATGCCCGGCGCCCCGACGGGAATCGGCGGGCCCTGCGCATCGGGCTCGGCGGGCCCGTGGGGTCCGGCAAGACCGCCACCGTCGCCGCCCTGTGCCGCGCCCTGCGCGACGAACTGTCCCTCGCCGTCGTCACGAACGACATCTACACGCGCGAGGACGCCGAGTTCCTGCTGCGCGAGGCCGTCCTGCCGCCCGAGCGGATCACCGCCGTGGAGACCGGCGCCTGCCCGCACACCGCCATCCGCGACGACATCTCCGCCAACCTGGAGGCCGTCGAGGACCTGGAGGACGAGGTCGGACCGCTCGACCTGGTCCTCGTCGAGTCCGGCGGCGACAACCTGACCGCCACCTTCTCCAAGGGCCTCGTCGACGCCCAGATCTTCGTCATCGACGTCGCGGGCGGCGACGACATTCCCCGCAAGGGCGGCCCCGGCGTCACCACCGCCGACCTCCTCGTCGTCAACAAGACCGACCTCGCCCCCCATGTCGGCTCCGACCTCGACCGGATGTCCGCCGACGCCCAGAAGCAGCGGGGCGAGCTCCCCGTCGTCTTCCAGTCGCTGCGCGCCGAGGGCGGCGTCGGCGAGGTGGCCGGCTGGGTCCGGGAGCGCATCGCCGCCTGGACCGCCGCGTGAGCACCCGTCAGGCCCGGGCCGGCGTCCGGTCCGTCGCCCGCGTCGTCGCGCGCGGTGACGGCCGGGGCGGCACGGCCCTGCCGGTCCTGGAGAGCGAGGGCTCGTTCGCCCTGCGCCGCACCCGCGGCGCCGGGGCGCAGGCCCGCGTCCTGCTGGTCGGCGCGATGGGCGGCCCCCTCGGCGGCGACCACTGCACCTTCGAGGCGCACGCGGAGGAGGGTGCTCACCTGCACGTCGGATCGGTCGCCGCGACGATCGCGCTGCCCGGCCAGTCCGGGGGCGAGGCCCGCCAGGACGTACGGCTCACGGTCGCGGACGGGGCCCGCCTCGACTGGCTGCCCGAGCAGCTGATCTCGGCCGGCGGCAGCGACCTGCGCGTCACCACGCGCGCGGAACTCGCACCCGGCGCCCACCTCGTGCTGCGCGAGGAACAGATGCTGGGCCGGGCCGGCGAGCAACCAGGACGCCTCGCCGGCCGTCTGACCGTGTGGCGCGCGGGCCGGCCGCTGCTCGACCAGGAGCTGACCTGCGGCCCCGGCGCGCCCGGGGGCTGGGACGGTCCCGCCGTCCTCGCGGGCCACCGGGCACTGGGGCAACTGGTGGTCGTACGTCCCGATTTCGACCGGGACAAGCCGGCGGCCTGCCTGCTCGACGAGTCGGGGACGGCCGCGCTGACCCCGCTCGCGGGCCCCGCCGTGCTGGTCACCGCCGTCGCGCCGGACGGGCTGCGGCTGCGCCGGACGCTCGACCTGGCGCTGGCCCGGCTCACCTGACCGCTGACCGGGACGAGTTATACCGTTTATCGGATTGGTAAAGAACGCCCGTCAACCCTGTTCGAAGTCCCGCGCGCACGACAGGATCCGGCTACCGATCAGCAACACGATCGACGTAACGATCGAATCGATGTGCGGGAGGGCTCACTTGAGACGGACTCGACAGACGAGTCGCGGCAGCCGGAAGGTGGTGATCGGCTCCGCGGGCGCCTTTGCGGCCGCGGCGCTGATAGCGGGCGCGGTCAGCGCCCCCGCCGCCAACGCGGCGCCGCAGAAGAGCGGTCAGACGTCCTACGACCGCGAGGCACGCGGAGCCGCTCTGGCCGCCGCGCGCGCGGAGAAGCAGGGCATCGACTGGAAGGACTGCCCCGCCGACTGGGGTCTGGCCTCGCCGATCCAGTGCGGCTGGGTCACCGTCCCGCTCGACTACGCCAAGCCGAACGGCAAGCAGATCAAGCTGGCCGTCGACCGCGTCGGCAGCACGGGCACCAAGGACGAGCGCCAGGGCGCCCTCGTCTACAACCCGGGCGGCCCCGGCGGTTCGGGCATGCGCTTCCCGACGCGCGTGACCAACAAGAACCCGATCTACGCGAAGATGGCGAAGGCGTACGACTTCGTCGGCTTCGACCCGCGTGGTGTCGGCCACTCCGCCCCGATCTCCTGCGTCGACCCGCAGGAGTTCGTCAAGGCGCCCAAGGCCGACCCGGTCCCCGACACCGAGGCGGACAAGCTTGCCCAGCGCAAGCTCGCCAAGGAGTACGCGGACGGCTGCTACGAGCGCAGCGGCGAGATGCTGCCGCACATGACGACGCCGAACACCGCGCGTGACCTCGACGTCATCCGTGCCGCCCTCGGCGAGAAGAAGCTCAACTACCTGGGCGTCTCGTACGGCACCTACCTCGGCGCCGTCTACGGCACCCTCTTCCCGGGCCACGTCCGCCGCATGATTGTCGACTCCGTCGTCAACCCGGCGAAGGACAACATCTGGTACCAGGCGAACCTGAACCAGGACATCGCCTTCGAGGGCCGCTGGAAGGACTGGCAGGACTGGGTCGCCAAGAACGACGCGACCTTCCACCTCGGCGACACCCGCGACAAGGTCCAGAAGCAGTGGGAGACCCTGCGCGCGGCCGCGAAGAAGAGCCCCATCGGCGGGGTCGTCGGCCCGGCCGAGCTCATCAGCTTCTTCCAGAGCGCGCCGTACTACGACTCCGCGTGGGTGCCCACCGCCCAGGTGTGGAGCAAGTACGTCGCCGGTGACACCCAGGCGCTCGTCGACGCCGCCGCCCCCGACATGTCGGACACCAAGGGCAACGCGTCCTCCGAGAACGGCAACGCGGTCTACACGGCCGTGGAGTGCGCCGACGCCAAGTGGCCGACCAGCTGGCAGCGTTGGGACCGCGACAACACGGAGCTGCACAAGCAGTACCCGTTCATGACGTGGGCCAACGCGTGGATGAACCTGCCGTGCGCCACGTGGAAGACCAAGCAGCAGACCCCTCTGAACGTGAAGACCGGCAAGGGTCTGCCCTCGGTCCTCATCGTGCAGTCGGAGCGCGACGCCGCCACCCCGTACGACGGCGCCGTCGAGCTGCACAAGCGGTTCCAGGGCTCCCGTCTCATCACCGAGAAGGACGCTGGCTCGCACGGCGTCACGGGCCTGACGAACCCCTGCATCAACGACCGGGTCGACACCTACCTGCTCACGGGCAAGGTGGACAGCAAGGACGTGACGTGCGCCCCGCACGCCACGCCCAAGCCGTGACGGATCGCTGAGCACCACGCACACGACCGGCCCGGGGGCCCGCGCGCGCGCGGGGGGGCGGGGGGCGGGGCCGCGGCGGCGGCGGCGCGCGCGTCGGTGTTGTTGTTCACATCGTGACGCCCCAGCCCGAGCAGCGGCGGGGGCGGCGGCCCACCCACCGGCGCGGGACCTGGCGTCAGCCGAACTGCTGCTCCAGGTCCTTGAGCTTCTGCTCGAGGGTGTCGAGCCGCGGCAGGGCCTGCGTGTCGTCCTCCGCCGTGAGGTCGACGGTCACCGCCGGCTTCTGGTCAGCGCCTCCTTTGACGGCTTGCAGCGAGGGCCGCGCGCGCAGCGGCAGCTGTTCCTGCGAGGGCTGGGTCCCCGGCGATATGGCGGGCTCCGCGCCGCCCTGAGGGGCGCCGCCGCCCGCCGTCACGGCCGGCACCGCCGCCGCCTCGGCCTCCGGGGCGTCGGCCCGGCTCAGATACGTGCGGTGTCCGCGGCTGAGCGCCCGCAGCTGCGCGCGCTCCAGCTTCTCGTGCTCGCGCCGCCGCGTCCGCTCCTGGGCCTTCTCCCGCTTGTCCTCGCGCACCTCGTCCACGGCCTCGTCCAGCGTCCGCACGTTCTCCAGGAGCATCAGCGACCAGGCGCTGTACGTCTCCCGGGGCGCGCGCAGCCACCGGACGATTCGGATCTGCGGCAGCGGCCGCGGCACCAGGCCCTGTTCGCGCAGCGCCGCGCGGCGCGTCTGCTTCAGGGCGCGGTCGAAGAGCACCGCCGCCGACAGGGACATCCCCGCGAAGAAGTGAGGCGCGCCCGCGTGGTCGAGGCCGCGCGGCGCGTGCACCCAGTTGAACCAGGCGGCGGCGCCGGCGAACGTCCACACGAGTATGCGCGAGCCGAGCGCGGCGTCGCCGTGGCTGGCCTCGCGCACCGCGAGCACCGAGCAGAACATGGCGGCGCCGTCGAGCCCGAAGGGGACGAGGTACTCCCAGCCCCCGGACAGGTTCAGGTTCTGCCGGCCGAAGCCGACCAGGCCGTGGAAGGAGAGCGCGGCGGCGACCGCGGCACAGCAGAACAGGAGCAGATAGGAGGCCGTGCCGTACAGGGCCTCCTTGCGCCTGCGGCGCTCCTCGCTGCGCTCCCACGACTCGTCGGCCGAAGCGCCTTTCTTGCCGTCCCCGGCGCGCCTGCCGCGCGCGAGCACCGCCACCGCCGCCAGCATGCCCAGGAGCAGTACGGCGCCGGGAAGCAGCCAGTCCAGCGATATGTCGGTCAGTCTCATCTGGGGTCCCTTGCAATCGCGATAGGGCGTTTCGGGCGCCATATTGGCCCAGCCGTCCGAGCCCGCAGGGGGGATTCGGGACAAGAGAACGCCATTGGAGTGCAAGGGGGCGCGCAAAATGGCCGTACGCTCGAACTCCCGCCTCAATGATGAGAGTTGAGTTCGATTCCCCTCACTCGAACGGGTGGTTCGGGTGAGGGGCGGTTGCGGTTCAGGCCGCGGCCGTCGCCGTCAGCTTCGTGACGCGGTCCGCGTCGCAGGTCCGAGGGCAGGTCACACAGGTGTCCTCGGGGCGCAGCGTGTAGAAGAGGCAGCAGCTCGCCCGGTCGCGGGTCGGCAGCGGCCGGCCGTCGGGTCCGGCCAGCTCACGGAACGCGGCCTTGCCGACGTACGGCTTGGTCGTGCCCGGCAGCAGCTCGGCCAGCTCCGTCATCGCGCGGCGCTCCTCGCCGAGCAGATGGCCGACGTACCAGAGGCCCTCGACGATCTCGTCCGTCGCCATGCCCCACAGGGCGCGCGGGCCGCGCCGCATCCGGGGGCCGAAACCGGTCAGGACGGGCTGGAGGTGCTCCGCGACCGCGGCCCGGACCTCGGCGCGCAGCGCCTCCTCGTCCGGGACGACCCGGGCGCCGGGCTGCGTCGCCGCCGGGTCGTCGGGCAGGCAGGCGAAATCGGTGACCCGTACGGCCATCCGGCCGAGCGCGCGCTGGAACGACACGTGCGCGGCGGGGAAGCGGGGCACCCGGCGGTGCAGGAACCAGGGGACCGTGATCAGCAGGCATGCGGGCCAGGCGTAGCGGTGCAGGCCGAAGCTCGCGACGACGTCCGGGCGGGCCCGCTGCCCGTAGTCCTTGACCACCTGCGCGTCGTCCCAGGCGAGGAAGGCGTCGAGCGCCGCGCCGCCCTCGGCGAGCTGCTCCGTGCGGACCCATCCGGGCTCCGCGGGCAGCGGGGCGGCGGCGTCGAGCTCGATGACGCGCAGGCTCGGGAACACCTCGGTGAGACGGGCGTACGCGGTCGAGACCGCGCTGTGCGCCGCGGCGGGCGCCGGGGTGACGAGGGTCATGCAGGGACCACCGAATCACGATCGTTTGCAGGTAAGCCTTACCTTACCCGAAGGTTTCGGGGTTTGAACTGCGGGCCGGGCGGCCTATGGTTCTGGGTTGGGTTCGGACAAATTGGCGAGGAACGGCAAGGAACGGCGGCGAGCGGATGACCGGGGTCGAGCAGGTCGGGGGGCGTGCGGCGCACGCGTCTCCGGGTTCGCCGGGTTCGCCGGGTTCGCCGGCCGGCCGTGCGGCCGGGTCTGTCGCGCAGTCCGTGCCGACCGTGCCGGAGCAGAGCCGGGGCGAGCACACGCACAGCGAGCCGCCCGCGCCCAGGGTCGCCCTGCGCGGGACCGTGGAGCGGTCCTCCGTGCGGGGGCAGGTGCTCGACGGGCTGCGGGCCGCGCTGCTCTCCGGCGAGCTGGCGCCCGGCGAGGTGTACTCGGCGCCGGCGCTGGGGGAGCGGTTCGGGGTCTCGGCCACGCCCGTGCGGGAGGCGATGCAGCAGCTGGCCCGTGAGGGGGCCGTCGAAGTCGTGCCGAACCGGGGGTTCCGGGTCACTGCGCGGACGGCGCGGGAGCTCTCCGAGCTGGCCGAGGTGCGGGCGCTCGTCGAGGTGCCGGTGATGTCGCGGCTGGCCCGGACGGTCGCGCCCGCGCGCTGGAGCGGCCTGCGTCCGGCCGCGCTGGAGACCCTGGCCGCCGCCCGCGCCGGTGACATCGCCCGGTACGCCGACGCGGACCGGGCCTTTCACCGGGCGGTCCTGAGCCTTTCGGGGAACGAGCAGCTCGTACGCGTCGCGGACGATCTTCGGCGCCGGGTGGTGTGGGCCGGGGTGGATCTGGTCGGTGACGCGGCGCAGCACGTGGCGCTGCTGGACGCGCTGGAGTCCCACGACCTGGCGGCCGTCTCCCTGACCCTGGCGGCCCATTACGGCCCCCACCCCACCACGATCTGACGGGACCCGCCTGCCGCGTACCGTTTCGCCCCCGACCACCGGCCGGCGGGGCTTCTCGCGCAGTTCCCCGCGCCCCTGAAGGCACACTCCGTGCGCCCCGGGGTCCACCGCCTCGCGCCCCGCGACGGAGTCGCTGATCGGGTACAGCCCCGCGCCGCTGGAAGGCACACTCTGTGCGCCCTAGGGTCCACCGCCTCGCGCCCCGCGACGGAGTCGCTGATCGGGTACAGCCCCGCGCCCCTGAAGGCACACTCCGTGCGCCCCGTCGGGGAAATGCGGCGCGAAGCGTCTGCATTTCAGGGGCGCGGGGAACTGCGCGACCAGCCCCCACCGGCCGGTGGTCGCCCGACGAGCAGGGGGTGACGGCGCTGCGCGGAACGGTCAGGCCGCCGCAGGCAACGCGCTGGCCAGCCACGTCGGGACGCCGCCCAGGAGGCGGAAGAGGCGGGTCGCCTCCTCGCGGAGGCGGGCCTTCGTCTCCGGTTCGGGCTCGGCCTCGGCCAGGGAGACCAGGGCCGGCGCCGTGCCGACGAGGTAGCCGAGTTCCTCGCGCAGGCGCAGGGACTCGGCGAATCCGTGGCGGGCCTCCTTCAGCTCGCCCTCGCGGAGGGACAGGCCGGCCAGGTGCCGCCACGTGAAGGACAGGAGGAGGGCGTCGCCGTGCGCCGTCGCCCCGGCATGGGCCCGCCGGTACGCGGCCCGCGCCGCCTGCGGCGAATCCGCGAGGTTCTCCGCCATCAGCCCCCGCCGGAAGTCGAGCACCGCCCGCCGCGCCGCCCCCGGCGCGATCAGCGCGGCCGCCCGCCCGAACGCGGACCGCGCCTCGTCGACCCGGTCCCGCACCTTCAACAGCGTGGCGGCGTAGGCGAGTTGGCCGCGCTCGCAGGCAGCCGCGCCCCGCTGCTCGTCCGTCTGGGCCACCGCCTCCGCGGCCCGCAGCGCGTCCTCCGCGTCCGCCCAGCCCTGCTCCGTGTACAGGCACCGCTCCACGAACAGCGCGGCCCGCTGCAGCGCGGCGCCGGGGTCGTCGGCCGCGTGCGGCTCCAGGAGGGCCGCCGCGTCGACCCAGCAGCCGCGCGAGCGCAGCCGCCATACCGCGGTCTGGAGTGGATCGTCCGCTGGGTTCGTTCCGGTACCAGACATGGCGGTATGCGCCACGTTGCCCTCCCCGAGCACGCCATCGAGCCGAGTTGCCGTGGCGGAATCTCAGCACGGATCACGGTGCCCGGCCAAGGGGGTGGGTGAAAGATTTCACAAAGGGGTGGGGTTCCGGACGGGTCCCGTAACCGATATGGCCGTGACGCCGTGTCAGCTCATGCGCAGGGCCAGGAAGAAGTCCAGCTTGTCCTCCAGGCGGGAAAGATCACGGTTCGTCAGTTGCTCGATCCGGCCCACGCGGTAGCGCAGCGTGTTCACGTGCAGGTGGAGGCGGGAGGCGCAGCGCGTCCAGGAGCCGTCGCAGTCGAGGAACGCTTCCAGGGTCGGGATCAGCTCGGCGCGGTGCTTGCGGTCGTACTCGCGCAGCGGGTCGAGCAGCCGGGCCGTGAACGCGCGCCGCACGTCGTCCGGCACGAACGGCAGCAGCAGCACGTGCGAGGCCAGCTCCTGGTGCCCGGCCGCGCAGACCAGGCCCGTACGGGCGGCCGCGACGCGCCGGGCGTGCCGGGCCTCCTCCAGAGCGCCGCGCAGCCCCTCCGCGGAGTGCACGGCGGCGCTGACGCCGATGGTGAGCCGTCCGTCGTCCGCGAGACCCGCCGACAGCGGAGCCCGTACGGCCGTCAGCAGCGCGTCCGCGATGAGGCCCTGCTCGGCGCCGTCGTGGTCGGTGGCCACGGCGGGCAGCGGGACCAGGGCGATCGCCTCGTCGCCGCTGTGCGCGACCGCGATCCGGTCGGAGGGCTCCGGGCCCGCCGACAGCGGGTCGACGAGGATCTCCTCGAGCAGCGACTGGGCCACCTGGCCGCCCTCGAGATCGCTGTCCTGCCACTCGACGCGGGCCACGACGACCTGCCAGTGCGGGGCGGTGCCGAGCCCCGGCAGGAGCACCGGAGCGGCCACCCGCAGGCGGGCCGCGATCTCGGCGGGCGCCGCGCCCGTCTGGACCAGCTCCAGGACCTCCTGGGCGAGCCGGCGCCGCACCGTGCGCGCCGCGTCCCGCCGGTCCCGCTCGACGGAGATCAGCTGGGTGACGCCCTGGAGCAGGTCGAGCCGCTCCTCGGGCCAGTCGCCCGCGTCGGCCTCGACGGCGAGCAGCCAGTCCGAGAGCACCGTCGCGCGCACGTCGCGCCCGCCGGCGGTGGCCGCCGCGCCCCGGCCGCCGCTCCTGATCGGGAACAGCGAGTACGTCGTGCCGTCGATCGCCACCCGGTGCGGAGCGCGCCGGCCCGCCCGGGTCGCCGACAGGTGCTCGGCGGCCAGCCGCGCGCACACGGACGCGGGCAGCTCGGGCGCGGCCGCGCCGGCGCCCGCGATGGCCCGTCCGGCGGGGGAGAGCACCCAGGCGTTCAGGTCCAGGTCGCTGCCGAGCAGGTCCAGGACCACGTCCGGGCCGCCGCCGGCGGGGCCCGAGGTCATCAGGCGCCGGTGCCGGTCCACGACGGCCGCGAGGTCGCCGGCCCGCTCGCCGGACACCTGCCGCACGACGTGCTCGGTGATCGTCGCGAAGGCCACCGACTCGTTCACCGCGAACAGCGGCAGCCGGTGCCGGGCGCAGGCCTGCACCAGGTCCTCGGGCACATCTCCCAGCTCGGCCTCGCCCGCCGCCAGGGCGACGACTCCGGCAGACTGGAGAATGCGCACGAAAGGCTCGGAATCGTCGGGCCCGCGCCGCCAGGCCAGGCCCGTGAGCACCAGCTCGCCGCCGGACAGATAGCGGCTCGGATCGCGCAGATCCGTGGTCATCACGCCGCGGACCGAGCGGTCCAGCTCGTCCTCGCCGCCGAGGAGCCTGAGGCCCAGCGCGTCCGTGTCCAGCAATGCGCGCAGCCGCATGTCGTCGTCGCCGCCGATCTGTCTCGAAGTGATGCCTTCCCAGGTCCGGACGCCTGTGCCCACGGTGTCCGGAGGAAGTCGGAGGGGTTACCGATGTGCTCCGTTCATACGAATCTACAAGACACCCGTCGTGGTCAGCCAACTCCTTCATGGTTTCCGTGACTGACCCTGGCGGAGCACACGGCGGTGTACTGGGCCCACTCCACGTGAACAGCACATGAACGAGCCCCTGCGATCCGCACATCCCGTGGCTCGAACGCAGCGCACACGATCCACGCACCGCACGATCCACGAACGAGACCCAGAAGAGAGCCACTCATGGACTTCCTTCGCCCCGCCAGCTGGGAGGAGGCGCTCGCCGCCAAGGCCGAGCACCCCACAGCCGTGCCGATTGCGGGTGGCACCGATGTGATGGTCGAGATCAACTTCGACCACCGCCGACCCGAGTACCTCCTCGACCTCAACCGCATCGGTGAGCTCGGCGAGTGGGAGGTGGGCGAGGAGACGGTCCGGCTCGGCGCCTCCGTCCCGTACACCAAGATCATGGAGAACCTGCGGACCGAGCTGCCGGGCCTGGCGCTCGCCTCGCACACGGTCGCCTCCCCGCAGATCCGCAACCGCGGCGGCGTCGGCGGCAACCTCGGCACCGCCTCCCCGGCCGGTGACGCCCACCCGGCCCTGCTCGCCTCCGGCGGCGAGGTCGAGGTCGAGTCCGTGCGCGGCAGCCGCAGGATCCCGATCGACGAGTTCTACACCGGCGTGAAGCGCAACGCGCTCGCCGCCGACGAGCTGATCCGCGCCGTCCACCTCCCGAAGGCCGACGGACCGCAGCAGTACTCGAAGGTCGGCACGCGCAATGCGATGGTCATCGCCGTGTGCGCCTTCGGTCTCGCGGTCCACCCCGAGACGCGCACCGTGCGCACCGGCATCGGCTCGGCGGCCCCGACCCCGATCCGCGCCAAGGAGGCCGAGCAGTTCCTGAACGCGGCGCTCGACGAGGGCGGCTTCTGGGACAACGGCAAGATCATCACCCCGTCGGTCGCCAAGCAGTTCGCGGACCTGTGCTCCGCCGCCTGCAACCCGATCGACGACGTGCGCGGTACCGCCTCGTACCGCCGCCACGCGGTCGGCATCATGGCCCGCCGCACGCTCACCTGGGCCTGGGAGGCCTACCGCGGCACCGCCGCCGGCACGGAGGGAGTCGCGTAATGCGCGTCAATTTCACGGTCAACGGCCGTCAGCAGGAAGCCGACGACGTGTGGGAGGGCGAGTCCCTGCTCTACGTCCTGCGCGAGCGCATGGGCCTGCCCGGCTCCAAGAACGCCTGTGAGCAGGGCGAGTGCGGTTCCTGCACCGTCCGCCTCGACGGCGTCCCCGTCTGTTCCTGCCTCGTGGCCGCCGGCCAGGTCGAGGGCCGCGACGTCGTCACCGTCGAGGGTCTCGCCGACTTCGCCGCCCAGCGTTCCTGCGGCTCCCACGCCGAGGGCGGCGCCTGCGGCACCTCCCTCCAGGAGGCCCAGGGCTGGTCCGCCAAGGGCACCGACTCGCAGACCGGTGAGGGCGCCGAACTGGCCCCGATCCAGCAGGCGTTCATCGACGCGGGCGCCGTCCAGTGCGGCTTCTGCACCCCGGGTCTGCTCGTCGCCGCCGACGAGATGCTCGAGCGCAACCCCAACCCGTCGGACGCGGACATCCGCGAGGCCCTCTCCGGCAACCTGTGCCGCTGCACGGGCTACGAGAAGATCATGGACGCGGTCCGGCTCGCCGCCGCGCGCCAGTCCGAGGAGGTCTGAGGACATGGCTGACACCCGTACCACCGGTATCCCCGCGAAGGTCACGCAGGGATCGCAGACCAAGGGCGGCATCGGCGAGTCCACGCTCCGCCCGGACGGCACCCTCAAGGTCACCGGCGAGTTCGCGTACTCGTCCGACATGTGGCACGAGGACATGCTGTGGGGCCAGGTCCTGCGCTCCCCGGTCGCGCACGCCGAGATCGTCTCGATCGACACCGGCGAGGCCCTCGCCACCTCCGGCGTCTACGCCGTCCTCACGTACGACGACCTGCCGACGGACGTGAAGAACTACGGCCTGGAGATCCAGGACACGCCCGTCCTCGCGCACGGCAAGGTCCGCCACCACGGCGAGCCCGTCGCGATCGTCGCCGCCGACCACCCGGAGACGGCGCGCCGCGCCGCCGCCAAGATCAAGGTCGAGTACCGCGAACTGCCCGTCATCACCGACGAGGCCTCCGCGACCGCGCCGGACGCGATCCTCGTCCACGAGGGCCGCGACGACCACCACGCCGGGCACGTACCGCACCCGAACATCGTGCACCGCCAGCCCATCGTGCGCGGCGACGCCGACGAGGCCGCCAAGCGCGCCGACGTCATCGTCAAGGGCGAGTACACCTTCGGCATGCAGGACCAGGCCTTCCTCGGCCCCGAGTCCGGCCTCGCCGTGCCGGCCGAGGACGGCGGCGTCGACCTGTACGTCGCCACCCAGTGGCTGCACTCGGACCTCCACCAGATCGCCCCGGTCCTCGGCCTGCCCGAGGAGAAGGTCCGTATGACGCTCTCCGGCGTCGGCGGTGCCTTCGGCGGCCGCGAGGACATCTCGATGCAGATCCACGCGTGCCTGCTCGCCCTGCGCACCGGCAAGCCCGTGAAGATCGTCTACAACCGCTTCGAGTCCTTCTTCGGGCACGTCCACCGCCACCCCGCCAAGCTCTACTACGAGCACGGGGCGACCAAGGACGGCAAGCTCACGCACATGAAGTGCAAGATCGTCCTGGACGGCGGCGCCTACGCCTCCGCCTCCCCGGCGGTCGTCGGCAACGCCTCGTCCCTGTCGGTCGGCCCGTACGTGATCGACGACGTCGACATCGAGGCCATCGCCCTCTACTCGAACAACCCGCCCTGCGGCGCCATGCGCGGCTTCGGCGCCGTCCAGGCCTGCTTCGCGTACGAGGCCCAGATGGACAAACTGGCCGACAAGCTGGGCATGGACCGGGTCGAGTTCCGCCAGCTGAACGCCATGGAGCAGGGCACGATCATGCCGACGGGCCAGCCCGTCGACTCGCCCGCCCCGGTCGCCGAACTGCTGCGCCGCATCAAGGCGATGCCGCTGCCGCCCGAGCGCCAGTGGGAGTCCAGCGAGGGCGCCGACGTGCGCCAGCTGCCCGGCGGCCTGTCCAACACCACGCACGGCGAGGGCGTCGTCCGCGGCATCGGCTACGCCGTCGGCATCAAGAACGTCGGCTTCTCCGAGGGCTTCGACGACTACTCCACCGCCAAGGTGCGCATGGAGGTCATCAACGGCCAGCCCGTCGCCACCGTGCACACCGCGATGGCCGAGGTCGGCCAGGGCGGCGTCACCGTCCACGCGCAGATCGCCCGCACCGAACTGGGCGTCACGCAGGTGACCATCCACCCCGCCGACACCCAGGTCGGCTCGGCCGGCTCCACGTCCGCCTCCCGGCAGACGTACGTGACCGGCGGCGCCGTCAAGAACGCCTGCGAGCTGGTGCGCGAGAAGGTCCTGGAGATCGGCCGCCGCAAGCTCGGCACCTACCACCCGGCCTGGGCCACCGCCGAACTGCTCCTGGAGGGCGGCAAGGTCGTCACCGACGGCGGCGAGGTCCTCGCGGACCTGGTCGACGTCCTGGAGGACGAGGTCGTGGAGCTGGAGGAGGAGTGGCGCCACCGGCCCACCGAGGCCTTCGACCTGCGCACCGGGCAGGGCAACGGGCACGTCCAGTACTCGTTCGCCGCGCACCGCGCCGTCGTCGAGGTCGACACCGAGCTCGGCCTGGTCAAGGTCATCGAACTGGCCTGCGCCCAGGACGTCGGCAAGGCGCTCAACCCGCTCTCCGTGGTCGGCCAGATCCAGGGCGGCACCACCCAGGGCCTCGGCGTCGCGGTGATGGAAGAGATCATCGTCGACCCGAAGACCGCCAAGGTCAGGAACCCGTCCTTCACGGACTACCTGATCCCCACCATCCTCGACACGCCGACCATCCCGGTCGACGTGCTCGAACTCGCCGACGAGCACGCCCCGTACGGGCTGCGCGGCATCGGCGAGGCACCCACCCTGTCGTCCACCCCGGCCGTCCTCGCGGCGATCCGGAACGCGACGGGTCTCGCGCTCGACCGGACCCCCGTCCGCCCCGAGCACCTGACGGGCACGGTCTCCGCCTGATCCGTCGGCCGGTCCGGCCCCCGCGGGGGCCGGACCGGTGAACACCTGAAGGACCCGGAAGCACTCAGTCCTCCAGAACCCCATGCGCCTCGGGCCGTCCCCCGGGTCGTGCAGCCATCCCAAAACCCGCCTGAATACGAGTATTTCGCGGGTGCCCCTTTGAACCTTGGGAAACGAGGCACCATGACCCAGCAGTCTGTGGAGCCGAAGACCACCGCCGACGACGCGGGCGCGGGCACGCGCCAGCCCGCCGGCAGGTCTTGGCTCGACCGGTACTTCCACATATCCGAACGAGGATCCTCCGTCGCACGCGAAGTGCGCGGTGGCGTCACGACCTTCATGGCCATGGCGTACATCCTGCTGCTCAACCCGCTGATCCTGTCCGGCAAGGACGCCGCCGGTGACACCCTGGGCCAGAAGGCCCTGATCACCGCGACCGCCTTCGCCGCCGCGTTCACCACGCTCCTCATGGGCTTCGTCGGCAAGGTGCCGCTCGCGCTCGCCGCGGGCCTGTCCGTCTCCGGTGTGATCTCCTCGCAGGTCGCCCCCGAGATGACCTGGCCGCAGGCCATGGGCATGTGCGTGATGTACGGCGTCGTGATCATGCTCCTGGTCGTCACCGGCCTGCGCGAGATGATCATGAACGCGATCCCGCTGGCGCTCAAGCACGGCATCACCATGGGCATCGGCCTCTTCATCGCCCTGATCGGCCTCTACAAGTCCGGCTTCGTGCACGTCGGCAAGGCCACCCCGCTCACGCTCGGCCCCGCGGGCGAACTCGCCGGCTGGCCCGTCCTGCTCTTCGCGGGCACGCTCCTCCTGATCTTCATGCTGCAGGCGCGCAACACCCCCGGCGCGATCCTGATCGGCATCATCTCCGGCACCGTCGTCGCGATGATCCTCAACGCGACCGGTGTCATCAGCCCCAAGCAGTGGGCCAACGGAGCGCCCGAACTGCACGGCAGCGCCGTCTCCACCCCGGACTTCTCGCTCTTCGGCAAGGTCGAGTTCGGCGGCTGGGGCGAGGTCGGCGCCATGACGGTCGGCATGATCGTCTTCACCCTGGTGCTCGCCGGCTTCTTCGACGCGATGGCCACCATCATCGGCGTCGGCACCGAGGCCAAGCTCGCCGACGACAAGGGCCGGATGCCGGGCCTGTCCAAGGCGCTGTTCATCGACGGCGCGGGCGGCGCCATCGGCGGTGTGGCGGGCGGCTCCGGCCAGACCGTCTTCGTCGAGTCCGCCACCGGCGTCGGCGAGGGGGCCCGCACGGGTCTCGCCTCCGCCGTCACCGGCCTGTTCTTCGCGGCCTGCCTGTTCTTCACGCCGGTCACCGCGATCGTCCCGCAGGAGGTCGCGTCCGCCGCGCTCGTCGTCATCGGCGCCATGATGATGATGAACGCCCGGCACGTCGACTGGGCCGACCGCGCCACCGCGATCCCGGTGTTCCTCACCGTGGTCCTGATGCCCTTCACGTACACCATCACCACCGGTGTCGCCGCGGGCGTCATCTCCTGGGTCGCCATCAAGATCGCCCAGGGCAAGGCGCGGGAGATCGGGGCCTTCATGTGGGGCCTGACCGCGATCTTCCTCGTGTACTTCGCCCTCAACCCGATCGAGGGCTGGCTCGGCGTCCACTGACGCCCGCCGCCCCTTCCACGTCATCGCCGAAGGAGACCGAGACATGCTGGACATCGCGGCAGAACTCAGCCGATGGGCCGAGCAGGGACGCGACTTCGCCGTGGCCACCGTGGTGGCCGTCGGCGGCAGCGCGCCCCGGCAGCCCGGCGCGGCTCTCGCCGTCGACCGCGAGGGCACCGCGATCGGTTCGGTCTCCGGCGGCTGTGTGGAAGGGGCGGTCTACGAGCTGTGCCAGGAGGCGCTCGAGGACGGGGTCACCCGCCTGGAGCGCTTCGGGTACAGCGACGACGACGCCTTCGCCGTGGGGCTGACCTGCGGCGGCGTCATCGACATCCTCGTCACGCCGGTACGCGCCGGGGACCCGGCCGTGCGGGGCGTGATCGAGACCGCGCTGAGGGCCGCCGCCACGGCGGAGGCGGCGGCCCTCGCCCGGATCGTCGCGGGCCCGGCCGACCTGCTCGGCCGCGCCCTCCTGGTCCGCCCCGACGGCACGTACGACGGCGGTTTCGGCGCCCATCCCGAACTCGACCGCACTGTCGCCGCCGAAGCGGGCGCCTACCTCGACGCCGGCCGCACCGGCACCCTGGAGATCGGCGAACAGGGCTCCCGCTGCGGCGCCCCGCTCACCCTCCTCGTGGAGTCCTCGGTCCCGCCCCCGCGCATGATCGTCTTCGGCGCCATCGACTTCGCCTCCGCGCTCGTGCGGATGGGCAAGTTCCTCGGCTACCACGTCACCGTCTGCGACGCCCGGCCCGTCTTCGCGACCGCCGCGCGCTTCCCCGAGGCCGACGAGCTCGTCGTCGAATGGCCGCACAAGTACCTCGAGCGCACCGAGGTCGACGGCCGCACCGTGCTCTGCGTCCTCACCCACGACGCCAAGTTCGACGTGCCGCTGCTCGAACTCGCGCTGCGCCTGCCCGTCGCCTACGTCGGCGCGATGGGTTCGCGCCGTACCCACCTCGACCGCAACGAGCGTCTGCGCGAGGTCGGCGTCACCGAACTCGACCTCGCCCGCCTGCGCTCCCCGATCGGCCTCGACCTCGGCGCCCGCACGCCGGAGGAGGTGGCGGTCTCCATCGCCTCGGAGATCGTCGCGAACCGCCGCGGCGGCACCGGCGCCTCCCTGACCGGCGCCCACACGCCGATCCATCACGAACCGGGAGCGCCCCGCTCGATCGGGTCGGTGGCCTGAGGCGGCTCGTACGCCAGTTGGATCCGCCGTTCACCGTGCTTGGGGTCGACCAGGGTGCCGCGGCCCGGAGGCTCGCGGCGCGGCCGGGCCGAGCCGAGCAGGGCACCCTCCGACCGGTCGCCGGAGAGCACGATCCCCATGGGCGCCAGTTCCCGCACACGCTGGAGAAACGGCTCGTACAGGCTCCGGGCGGCCCCGGACGCGTTTCGGGTGAGCACCACCCGCAGGCCCACCTCGCGGGCGTAGGGCAGCAGTTCGATCAGGGGCTGGAGGGGGTTGCCCGACGGCAGGGCCACCAGGTCGTAGTCGTCCACCAGCAGGTAGGCATGTGCCCCCGTGTACCAGCTGCGCTCCTTGAGCTGCCGCGTGGTCACCTCGGGCCCCGGGATCCGCTCGCTGAGAGCCCCCGCCAGCTGGGCGGCCATGGAGGCCAGTTCCGGACCCGAGGTCGCGTAGCCCGCCCGGATGTGGTCGGGGAATTCGCCGAGCAGGGCCCGGCGGTAGTCGGCGACCAGCAACTGTGCCTGACGGTTGCCGAGTTGCTCGGTGATCCGCCGTCCGACCATCCGGAGGAACGAGGACTTCCCCGACCCGGGTTCGCCCATCACGAGGAAGAACGGGCTGGTCGCGAAGTCCACGTCCATGGGGTCGAGACTCGTCTCGCCGAGGCCGATGCGCACTACCTCGCCGGGTGTGCCCTCACGAGGCGGCAGTTCGGCCGGGGTGAGCAGCTGCGGCAGCATGCGCAGCCGCGGTGCGGGCGGGTGCCCGGTCCAGCGTTCCTGGGCCGCGGCCACCAGTTCGGCCAGCGCCTCGGGAGCCTCCGCCGTCGAGTCGTGCGGGCGGGGCAGGGCGGTCAGCACCAGGTCCCGGCTCTGTGTCAGGGCGTGACCGGGCGCGTTGCGCGGGACCATCGCGGCCCGCGTGCGGTCGATCCGGGATTCGGCCGGATCGGACAGTCGCAACTCGACGAGGTGCTCGAACTGGTCGTGCAGCACCGGCCGGACGTCGGGGTGACGCGTTGCGGTCACCACGAGATGCACCCCGAACATCCGGCCGTGCCGGGCCAGGGTCTCCATCTCCGGTTCCAGCGACTCGAACTCGGCACGTAGTGTGGCCATGCCGTCGACCAGCAGGAACACCTCACCCCATGGGTCGTCCGGGTCGCGGTCGGGCCCCTTCGCGGAGGTCGCCCACTTCTCGCGCCGGGCGAGGATTCCGCTGACCTCGGCGACGGTGCGGCGAACCTTGTCCCGGTCGGCGCGCCCGGCGACCCCGCCCACGTGCGGCAGCCCGGCCAGGCCCGCCAGGCCGCCGTCGAGGTCGAGGACGTAGAACTGCGTCTCGGTCGGCGCGTGGGTCAGCGCGAAGGCGCAGACGAGCGTCGCCAGCAGGGTGGTCTTGCCCGTGCCGGGACGGCCGACCACCATCGCGTGCCCGCCGTCCCGTGCGGCGAAGCCGAGGACGAACGGGGCACGTCGCTGCTCGTACGGCTTGTCGGTGAGACCCAAAGGGACCCGCAGGCTGCCGTGGGACAGCTCGCCCGGGGAGTCCAGCAACGTGTCGAGCGCGGGAGGTTCCTCGAGGGGCGGAAGGATCACCGGGCGCGCCCGCGGGCCGTCGTCGGTGAGGCTTCCCGCGACGACGTCCAGGACGGATTCGGGTCCCGACCGGTGCGGAGCGGAGACATAGGCGGTGGTGAAGCGCTGCAGTACGTCCGAGCCCGTCTGCAGGTAGCCGACGCCGGGGTCGCGGGGCAGTCGGTTGGCATCGGGCACGCCGATCACCGCCCGGGACTCCTCGGCGGTCGCCGTGCGCAGCGCCAACCGGTACGACAGGAACGGGCCGATGCCGCGCAGCGTGTTCTCCCCGAGACGCCGTGCGCCCAGCAGCAGGTGCACCCCGAGGGTGCGGCCGACCCGCCCGATGTGGACGAGCAGGTCCATCAGGTCGGGTTTCGCCTCCACGAGCCCGGAGAAGTCCTCGATCACCACGACCAGTCTGGGCAACTTCGCCGGCTCGGGGCCCTTCTCCAGGGCCGGCCGGTTGTCATGGAGGTCGACACCACGGTTCACCAGGTCCTGACGGCGGGCCAGTTCGCCGCGCAGGGCCTCCATCACCCGCTCCAGGGCTGCCGGTTCGGTGAGGTCGGGGTCGAGGCCGACAGTGGCGGACACGTGTGGCAGCGCGGTCAGTCCCGCGAAGGTGAGTTCGTCACCGGTGGGCACCAGCAGGAAGTTCAGGTTCTCCGGAGCGTGGTGCAGCGCGAGCGACAGCACGAGAGTGCGCAGCAGTTCGGACTTGCCGGAGCCGGCCGCGCCGACCAGCAGACCGTGCGGCCCCGTCCCGCCGTGCCCGGGACCGATCGGGTCGAGGACGAGCGGCCGGCCGATGTCGGACAGGCCGATCGGTGCCCCGAGGCCGGGCGTCGCCTCGCGCAGGGCTGCCCGGTCGAGACCGGGGAGGGGCACCGAGAAGGCGCGGACCAGAACGTACAACAACCACCGGGGGCGGAGGGCCACCGCGGTGTGAAACCGGGGGGGGGGCCCCCCGGCGCGCCCCAACACAGAATCGCCGCCCCCGCGCCGGGGGGGGGGGGGGGGCGCCCCCCCCCCCCCCACACCCCCCCCGGGGCCCCCGGGGGCCCCGGGCCCCCCCCCCGGGACGCGGA
>NZ_JBHYTK010000018.1:0-9904 GCF_042749255.1 Streptomyces sp. NPDC059524
CGCACGAAGTGCGCATCTCCAGGGGCGCGGGGAACTGCGCGACCAGCCCCCACCGGAGCCGCAGACGAAGTCGATTGACCCAGGCCCACAATTGGCTGGCCCCGACGCAGAGTTGGGGAGGACGATGCGCCGCATGCGCTACTCCATCAACATCCCGAACTTCGGCGACTTCGCCGACGCCAGGACAGTCGCCCGCACCGCCGTGGCAGCGGAAGAGGCCGGCTGGGACGGCCTGTTCGTCTGGGACCACGTCGTGCACGACAAGAAGGTGCAGCAGGGCAAACCCTTCGGCGACCCCTGGATCCTGCTGACCGCGGCGGCCCTCGCCACGAGCCGGATCCGCCTCGGCCCCCTCGTCGCGGCGATCCCCCGCTACCGCCCCGAACAGCTGGCCCGCCAGACCGCCACCCTGGACGCCCTGAGCGGCGGCCGCCTGATCCTCGGGGCCGGACTCGGCGGCCCCGCCGACGACGAGTACGGCAGCTTCGGCGACACCACCGACCGCACCGTGCACGCGGAACGCCTCGACGAGGGCCTCGACCTGCTGGCCCGCTACTGGTCCGGCGAGACCGTCAACCACACCGGCGCCCACTACCGGGTACAGGAGACCCAGCTGCTGCCCGCCACGACGCAGCGCCCCCGCCCGCCCGTGTGGATCGGCGGCTTCTGGCCGCACCGGCGCCCGATGCGCCGCGCGGCCCGCTGGGACGGCGCGGCCCCGCTGTTCACGGACGCGCTGCACGGGGTGCCGCCCACGCCCGAACGGCTCGCGGAAGCCGTCGCGTACGTACGGGATCACCGCGAGGACCCGCAGGCCCCCTTCGAGATCGTCACCGGCGGCCTCACCCCCGCCGACCCGGCCGCAGCCCGCGACATCGTCGGCCCGCTCGCCGACGCGGGCGCCACCTGGTGGGACGAGCGCCAGCTGCAGAGCGGCGGCTCCGTCGACTCCTACGAGGCGGTCCTGCGCCGCATCGAGGCGGGACCACCGAAGATCTGAGGCACGAAGCCCGGGCCGGACCCTACGGCCAGACCAGGCAGTACGGCTGATGCCCCGCCTCGTGGAGGCGGTGGCTGAAGTCCTGCCACTCGTGCAGGAGCTGGTACACGTTGAACGCGTCCCGCGGCCCGCCCCGGTCCGGGACCGTCGACCAGATGAACGCCGCGGCGCCGACGGCCTCCTCGCCGACCCCGCGCAGCGGGTCGACGACCGTCATGGGGAGCTTGACCACCGCGTAGTCGGGGTGGAGCACGACCAGCTCCAGCGGCGGCACCTTGTGCAGGGGTATGCCCTCGATGCCGGTGAGGACCATCGCGGCCATCGTCTCCGGCTTGATCTTGGTGAACATGCCGCCCATGCCCAGCTCGTCCCCGCCGAGCTCCTCGGGACGCATGGAGATCGGGACGCGGGCCGCCGTCGCGCCGTCCGGCGCGCCGAAGTACTTGTAGGTCACCCCCACCCGGCCACCATTCCCGCCGCTCTCCCCGCCTGCCCCGCCGTCGACGCCCGCGCCGCCCTCGTCGTCCGGAGAGTCCGAGGCGCGCTGGGTCCGGGCCGCTCTGTCGTCGCGCCGGTGCTTCCCCCGACGGGCACGCCGCGGGCCCAGGTCGTCGGTCCCCTCGCCCAGTCCGCCGCCACCGCGATGCATATCTCCACCCGACTGCTGTTCCAAGGGCACCAAGGCCCTTTTCTAGGCCGCGCGACCGCCGACGCGCAACCCGATCATCGTGTCAGTGACCTCCCCCACCCTCACCCGCCGAAACGTGCGAGTGAAACAACTGCGCGAGCGGTCGGCCCCCCGGGCCGCAGGGGGCCCAGGACACCGAGTCTAGGCCGCCGCGGGTCCGCGCGGAGGAGGGCGAGAGGACGGGCCGTAACCTGAGAGGCATGGCAGAGGCGAACAACACCCCCTATCCCTATGAGGCACCCGTATCTCAGGGGCTCTTCGACCGTGCGTCCGTGGTCACGCCCGGTGGCGTGAACTCCCCGGTGCGCGCGTTCCGAGCCGTGGGCGGTACGCCCCGTTTCATGGTGTCCGGTACCGGTCCCTATCTGACGGACGCGGACGGCCGTGAATACGTGGACCTCGTCTGCTCGTGGGGGCCGATGATCCTCGGCCATTCCCACCCCGAGGTCGTCGCGGCCGTGCAGGAGGCCGTCGCGCGCGGCACCTCCTTCGGCACGCCCGGCGAGGGCGAGGTCGCGCTCGCCGAGGAGATCGTCGACCGGATCGCCCCGGTCGAGCAGGTGCGGCTCGTGTCCTCCGGCACCGAGGCCACCATGTCCGCGATCCGCCTGGCCCGCGGCTTCACCGGCCGCGCCAAGGTGATCAAGTTCGCCGGCTGCTACCACGGGCACGTGGACGCGCTGCTCGCCGCCGCCGGCTCGGGCCTCGCCACCTTCGGCCTGCCCGACACCCCGGGCGTCACCGGCGCCCAGGCCGGCGACACGATCGTCCTGCCGTACAACGACCTCGAGGCCGTCCGCGCCGCGTTCGCCGCCCACCCCGGCGAGATCGCCTGCGTCATCACCGAGGCCTCGCCGGGCAACATGGGCGTCGTCCCGCCCGCCGACGGCTTCAACGCCGGCCTCAAGGCGGTCTGTGCGGAGAACGGCGCGCTGTACATCTCCGACGAGGTCATGACCGGCTTCCGCACGTCGAAGGCCGGCTGGTTCGGCGTCGACGGCGTCGCGCCCGACCTGATGACCTTCGGCAAGGTCATGGGCGGCGGCTTCCCGGCCGCGGCCTTCGGCGGCCGCGCCGACGTGATGGCCCACCTCGCCCCCGCCGGCCCCGTCTACCAGGCGGGCACCCTGTCCGGTAACCCGGTCGCGACCGCCGCCGGCCTCGCCCAGCTGCGCCTCCTCGACGACGCCGCGTACGTCAAGGTCGACGCGGTCAGCGAGCAGCTGCGCACCCTGGTCACCGACGCGCTCACCAAGGAGGGCGTCGCCCACCGCCTGCAGAACGCGTCCAACATGTTCTCGGTGTTCTTCACGGAGAACGAGGTGCGCGACTACGACGACGCCAAGGCGCAGGAGTCGTTCCGCTTCACCGCGTTCTTCCACTCGATGCTGGCTCAGGGCGTCTACCTCCCGCCGTCCGCGTTCGAGTCCTGGTTCGTGTCGACCGCGCACGACGACCGCGCGATCGAGCGGATCGCCGCCGCGCTGCCCGCCGCCGCCCGCGCCGCCGCGGAGGCCACCGCATGAGCACCCTGAACAGCGGCTCCGGGCAGAGCGACAAGGACATCACCGTCGTCCACCTGATGCGCCACGGCGAGGTCCACAACCCGGACGGGATCCTGTACGGGCGGCTGCCCGACTACCACCTGTCCGAGCTGGGCCGGCAGATGGCCGACCGGGTCGCCGAGCACCTGGCGCCGCGGGACATCACGCACGTCGTGGCGTCCCCGCTGGAGCGGGCGCAGGAGACGGCGACGCCGATCGCGAAGGCCCACGGCCTGGACCTGAACACGGACGCGCGGCTCATCGAGGCGGACAACGTCTTCCAGGGCAAGACCTTCGGTGTCGGCGACGGCGCCCTGAAGAAGCCGGACAACTGGAAGCACCTCGTCAACCCGTTCAAGCCGTCCTGGGGCGAGCCCTACGTCGACCAGGTCGTGCGGATGATGGGCGCGCTCGACGCGGCGAAGGACGCGGCGCGCGGCCACGAGGCGGTCCTGGTCAGCCACCAGCTGCCGATCTGGATCGTGCGCTCGTACGTGGAGCGGCGCCGGCTGTGGCACGACCCGCGCAAGCGGCAGTGCACGCTCGCCTCGCTCACCACGTTCACCTACCTCGGCGACAAGATCGTGTCCGTGGGCTACACCGAGCCCGCCCGCGATCTCGTGCCCGCCCATCTCCTGGCCGGTGCCAAGCCGGTGAAGGGGAAGGACAAGGCGTTCGGCGCCTGAGCCACCGTCATCGGAAGGGCCGTCACCTCGTGGCGGCCCTTCCGCGCGCCTGCGCCGGTGCCTGTGCGCGTGCCCGTGCCCGTGTCTGTGCGCGTGCCCGTGCCTCCGCCCGTGCCTGTACGCATGCGGGTCTGCGGCGGCGTTGGGCGGCTTGTCGGCGGGCTCCTCCCGGGGCTCGGCAAAACCTGCCCAAAGCATCGCGATTCCAGGAACCCGGTCGCCCGGCCCTCCCTCTAATCCAGTGCGCACCGAGACCGGGTGCGCGGCGTGATGAATGGGGACGCGATGCGCGATGTCAGCCGCAGGGGAATGCTCGGACTGGGAGCGGGGGCGGCCGCCGCCGTGGCTCTGGCCGGCTGCGGATCGGGGAAGGCGCCGTCCGTCTCTACGGGGAGGCCCGGCCAGGGCGGGACCGGCGGTCCGGGCACACCCACCCCGCCCGCCGCCAAGCCGATCGGCGACGGCTCGACCGCGTACACCGGCAAGCAGCCGCACCAGCCGGCCCCGCCGGAGCGTCTGGAGCCGGGGCAGACCCCGCCGCAGTTCGTGATCTTCTCCTGGGACGGCGCGGGCGAGGTGGGCAACGGGCTGTTCCCCCGCTTCCTCGATCTGGCCCGTGAGCACAACGCGGGCATGACCTTCTTCCTCTCCGGGATCTACCTCCTGCCGGAGTCCAAGAAGCGGCTCTACCGGCCGCCGAACAATCCGGTCGGCGCCTCCGACATCGGCTACCTCACGGATGCCCACGTCAAGGAGACGCTGAAGAACGTGCGCCGGGCCTGGCTGGAGGGCCACGAGATCGGCACGCACTTCAACGGGCACTTCTGCGGTGGCTCCGGCTCCGTCGCCAACTGGACCTCCGCGCAGTGGCGCAGCGAGATCGACCAGGCCAAGTCCTTCGTCAAGGAGTGGCGGACGAACACCGGCTGGACCGACCTGCCGTCGCTGCCCTTCGACTACGACAAGGAGCTCATCGGCGGCCGCGCCCCCTGTCTGCTCGGCCAGCAGAACCTGCTGCCGACCGCCCGCGAGCTCGGCTGGCGCTACGACGCGTCCTCGCCCGGCGGCGTCCAGCGCTGGCCGGTCAAGAGCAACGGGGTGTGGGACCTGCCGCTGCAGGCCGTCCCCTTCCCAGGCCGCAGCTTCGAGGTCCTGTCGATGGACTACAACATGCTGGCCAACCAGTCGCTGAACTCGACGCGGGCCCCCGCGCACAACTACCCGCGCTGGCGCCGCCAGGCCACCGACGCCTACATATCCGGCTTCGACCGCGCCTACGAGACCAACCGCGCGCCGTTCTTCATAGGCAACCACTTCGAGGAATGGAACGGCGGCATCTACATGGACGCCGTCGAGGGCGCGCTCAAGCACATCGCGGCGAAGGCCGACAAGAACAAGGACGTACGGCTCGTGTCCTTCCGCCAGTTCGTCGACTGGATGGACGCGCAGGACCCCGCCGTGCTGGACAAAATGCGCACTCTGGACGTGGGTCAGAAGCCCGCGCAGGGGTGGGCCAAGTTCCTGACAAACCCTTCCTGAACTGGGATTTTCTCCGCGCGAGGGGGGTGCGGAAGATCCCCTAAACAGACATGCGAAACTTTTCACATGAGTGCCGCCCGACGCGCCCCCCGCACCACCCCCGCGACCAAGCGCCGCACCGCCGTCCTCGCCACCGGCGCCGCCGTCGCGGCGCTGCTGCTGACCGCGTGCGGCAACGGCGGCACCGCCGGGGGTGGCGGCAACACCAACTTCGTGTCCAGCTCCGGCGGGATCTCCACGGTCGCCAAGGGCGACCGCGGCACCGCGCCGGTGCTGTCCGGCAAGGACCTCGAGGGCAAGCCGCTCAGCACGGCCGACCACAAGGGCAAGGTCCTCGTCATCAACGTGTGGGGCTCCTGGTGTCCGCCCTGCCGCGCCGAGGCCAAGTACTTCGCCAAGGTCGCCAAGGAGTCCGACCCGAAGGACGTCCAGTTCCTCGGCATCGACACCCGGGACCCGCAGACCGACCAGGCGATCGCCTTCGAGAAGGACTACGGGATCCCCTACCCGAGCTTCTACGACCCCTCGGGCAAGCTGCTCCTCAAGTTCGAGAAGGGCACGCTCAACCCGCAGGGCATCCCGAACACCCTGGTCATCGACCGCGACGGCAAGATCGCCGCGCGCTCGCTGAAGGCGCTCAACGAGAAGAGCCTGCACAAGCTGATCGACCCCGTCATCGCGGAAAAGTGATCGACGGTGCCCCCCACTCTCGTCACCCTCGCCGCTGACGGCCTCGGCGGCACCGTGGAGAGCGGTGCCCTGGTCGTGGCGCTGCCCATCGCGGTGCTCGGCGGCCTCGTCTCGTTCTTCTCCCCGTGCGTGCTGCCGCTCGTGCCCGGCTACCTGTCCTACGTCACCGGTGTCTCCGGCACCGACCTGGCCGAGGCCCGGCGCGGACGGATGGCCGCCGGCGCCGGACTCTTCGTCCTCGGCTTCACCGCCGTCTTCGTGTCCGGCGGCGCCCTCTTCGGCTTCTTCGGGCAGACGCTCCAGGAGTACCAGGACGTCCTGACCCGGATCCTCGGCATCCTCATGGTCGTCATGGGGGTCTTCTTCATGGGCTTCATGCCCTGGATGACCCAGCGTGAGTTCCGCATCCACAAGCGGCCGGTGACCGGACTGGTCGGCGCCCCGATACTGGGCGCCCTCTTCGGCATCGGCTGGACCCCGTGCATCGGCCCGACCCTCGCCTCGGTCAACACCCTGGCGTTCCAGGAGGGCAGCGCGGGCCGCGGCGCCATACTGATGGTCGCCTACTGCCTCGGGCTCGGCCTGCCCTTCGTGCTCGCCGCGGTCGCCTTCCGCAAGGCGCTCGGAGCCTTCGGCTGGGTCAAGAAGCACTACGCCTGGGTGATGCGGATCGGCGGCATCATGATGATCCTGACCGGCGTCCTCCTGCTCACAGGTGTCTGGGACACCCTGGTGCAGCAGATGCAGACCTGGTCCAACGGCTTCTCGGTGGGAATCTGATCCATGAGCACCACGAACAGCGGCAACAAGAGCGCCACGGACGCGACGCCCGGCACGGCGCAGGAGCCGGCCGGGACCGCCGCGACCGAGGCGTCCGAACCGGACGCGGCGGCCGGCCGCCTGTCCACCGCGCCCCAGGAGGACAGCGGTCCGACCCTGCCACGGCTCGGCGTCATCGGCTGGGCCCGCTGGTTCTGGCGGCAGCTGACCTCCATGCGGGTCGCGCTGATCCTGCTCTTCCTGCTGTCCCTCGGCGCGATCCCCGGATCGCTGATCCCGCAGACCGGCACCGACCCGCTCAAGGTCGAGGACTTCCAGAAGGCGCACACCACGCTCGCGCCGGTCTACGAGAAGCTCGGGCTCTTCCACGTCTACAGCTCGGTGTGGTTCTCCGCGATCTACATCCTGCTGTTCATCTCGCTCATCGGCTGCATCGTCCCGCGCACCTGGCAGTTCGTCGGCCAGCTCCGCGGCCGGCCCCCGGGCGCCCCCCGGCGCCTGACCCGGCTGCCCGCCTACGCGACCTGGCGCACCGAGACCGCCCCCGCCGACGTGCACGCCGCCGCGCTCACCGTCCTCAAGACGCGCCGCTACCGCGCCCACGTCGCCGGTGACGCCGTCGCCGCCGAGAAGGGCTACCTGCGCGAGGCCGGCAACCTCGTCTTCCACATCGCGCTCATCGTGATGCTCATCGCCTTCGCCTGGGGCCAGCTGTTCAAGTCCGAGGGCGGCAAGCTGATGGTCGAGGGCGACGGAGGCTTCTCCAACGCCCTGCCGATGTACGACGACTTCAAGTCCGGGAACCTCTTCGACACGGACACCGACCTCACCCCCTTCAGCTTCCAGCTCGACAAGTTCGTCGGCACCTACGAGCGCACGGGCCCCAACAAGGGCACCCCGCGCACCTACCGCGCCGAGGTCACGTACAGCGAGGGCGCCGACGGGAAGCAGAAGAAGACCGCGATCGAGGTGAACAAGCCCCTCGACGTCGACGGCACCAAGGTCTACCTCAACGGCCACGGCTACGCGCCGACCGTCACCGTCCGCGACGGCAAGGGCAAGGTCGTCGCCCGGCAGACCGTCGCGCTGCTGCCCATCGACGCCAACGTCACCTCCACCGGTGCCATCAAGGTCATGGACGGCTACCGCGACAAGAACGGGAAGAAGGAGCAGCTCGGCTTCAACGCCTTCTTCGTGCCCACCTTCGCGGGCTCCGGCAAGGGCGACATGTTCTCCCAGTTCCCCGCCGCTGACTTCCCCGTGCTCGCGCTGTCCGCGTACCACGGCAGCCTCGGCGTGGACTCGGGCATCCCGCAGAACGTGTACCAACTGGACACCTCCAAGATGAAGGAGTTCAAGGACTCCAAGGGCGAACTGCTGAAGAAGCGGCTGCTGCCCGGCGAGACCCTGAAGCTGCCGAACGGTGCCGGCTCGATCACCTTCGAGAAGGACATCAAGCAGTGGGCCAGCTTCCAGATCACGCACCAGCCCGGTGACGGCTGGGCGCTCGCCGGTGCGCTCGCCGCGATCGCCGGTCTGGCCGGCTCCCTGTTCATCCAGCGCCGCCGAGTCTGGGTGCGCGCTGTCGAGGGCTCCGACGGCGTCACCGTCGTCGAGATGGCGGGCCTGGGCCGCAGCGAGTCCGCGAAGCTCCCCGAGGAGCTCGGCGAACTCGTCGGCCAGTTGCACGACCAGGCGCCCAGCGCCCCCGAACCCGACTCCGCACCGTCAGCCGAAGGGGCTGGGAAATGACTCTCGCCGCCGCGACCAACGAGAACCTGGCGCACACCAGCAACGTCCTGATCTACTCGTCGATGGCCGTGTATCTGCTGTCGTTCTTCGCGAACATGGCCGAGTGGATCTTCGGCAGCCGCAGCAAGGTCGGCCGCACCGCGGCCGCGCTGACCGGCGCCAAGGACGCGGAGGGTACCGCCCGCGCCGGCGCGCCCGCCGTCACCGTGAAGAAGAAGGACGGCGGCACGGCCGTCCTGGACCGTCCCGCGGTCGTCACCCGGGCCGGTGCCGGATCACGTGACGTGCCGGACGGCCCCGGTGCCGCGGGCGACGACGCGCAGGGCGACCTCTACGGGCGTATCGCCGTCTCTCTCACGGCTCTCGCCTTCGTCATCGAGCTCGCCGGTGTCGTCACCCGTGCCATGTCGGTGCAGCGTGCCCCCTGGGGCAACATGTACGAGTTCAGCATCACCTTCTCCACCGTCGCCGTCGGCGTGTACCTCGCGCTGCTCGCGCTGAAGAAGAACGTCCGCTGGCTCGGCCTCCCCCTGGTCACCACGGTCCTCCTCGACCTCGGCCTCGCTGTCACTGTCTTGTACACCGCGAGCGACCAGTTGGTTCCCGCTCTTCACTCGTACTGGCTGTACATCCACGTCTCGACGGCGATCTTCTGCGGCGCGGTCTTCTACGTCGGCGCCGTCGGCACGCTCCTGTACCTGTTCAAGGACAGCTACGAGAACAAGCTCGCGAACGGGGGCACGCCCGGCAAGTTCGCCACCTCGGTCATGGAGCGGCTGCCCGCCTCGGCGTCCCTCGACAAGTTCTCCTACCGCGTCAACGCGGCGGTCTTCCCGCTGTGGACGTTCACGATCATCGCGGGCGCCATCTGGGCCGGCGACGCGTGGGGCCGCTACTGGGGCTGGGACCCGAAGGAGACCTGGTCGTTCATCACCTGGGTCGCGTACGCCTGCTACCTGCACGCCCGCGCCACCGCCGGCTGGAAGGGCCGCAAGGCCGCCTACCTGGCCCTGATCGCCTTCGGCTGCTGGATCTTCAACTACTACGGCGTCAACATCTTCGTCACCGGCAAGCACTCCTACGCCGGCGTCTGAGCCGCCCGCAGGACACGTACGACAACCGTGGGGGGGGGGGCGGCCGCCCCCGCCGGGGGGCGGCCCCCGCGGGGGCCGTCAGACACACCCCGCCCCGGCCGGCCCCCCCCCCACCCCCCCGCCCCCCCCGC
>NZ_JBHYTK010000018.1:9914-76507 GCF_042749255.1 Streptomyces sp. NPDC059524
GCGCGCGCGCGCGCCGCCACGCCCCCCCCCTCGCGCGCCCCGCCCTCCCCCGCGCCGGCCCCCCGCGCCCCCCCCCCCCCCCCACGCTGGTTCCATGACCGAGAGCCGCATCGAGCAGGGCACCAGCCGCACCGAAGGCACCACACGGACCCTGCACTTCACGCTGACCCTGCCCCACCCCGTCGAGAAGGTCTGGGCCGCCGTCGCCACGCCCGAGGGCCTGACCGGCTGGCTCGCCGCGGCGGACGTCCTCGAACCCAGGCTCGGCGGCGCGGTGACGCTGCGCTGGCTCAACGGCGGAGCCGCGTACCGGGGCCGGGTCACCGCGTGGGACGTGGAGCGGGTCGCCGAGTACACGCTCGAAGGGCTGCACGGCCGGATCCGTTTCCACCTGGAGCCGGGCACGATCCTGCGGTTCACGAACGAGTTCGAGGGCAACGACGCGCTGCGCCTGGACTGTCTCGCCGGCTGGCACGAGCACTTTCTGATGCTCGCCGACGCGCTCGACGGCCGCCCCATGACCGCCGACGGCTGGGCCGCCTGGACCCGTGAACGTTGGCAGACCCTGCGCGACACGTACGACGCCCAGCGCCCCTGACCCCTGACCTCTGACTCCTGACCTCTGAGGGGGCGGACAGGACTCAGGGCTCCAGCGAGCGCCAGATCCGGTCCGGGAGCAGCCGCGCCGCCTCGTCCGGCGCAACGCCGGAGACCCCGGCGAGCCAGCCGCGCGCGAAGCCGATCACCGGTCCGAGGACGAGCGCCTCCAGGACCGGCCCCGGCAGATCGGCGATCTCGCCCGCCGCCACGTACCCCTCCAGCCACCGCGTCAGCGGGGAGAGCCGCGCCTCCTGGGCGTCCCGCAGCTGCCGGGCCTGCTCCATCCCGAGCCGGTCCGCGTACGCGGAGTGCAGCAGGCGGGCCTCGTCCGGGTGGTCGCGGACGAAGGACAGGTAGGCGTGGACGATCGATTCGATCCCGGCGCGGGCGCCGCGGGGCTCGGCGAGGGCGCCGCCGAGGTGCTCCAGGAGCCGGCCGAGCCAGCGGACCACCAGCGCGTTCATCAGCCCGTCGACGCTGCCGAAGTGGTGATAGAGGCTGCCGAGGCTCACACCGCTCGTGCGGGTCAGGGCGCTGACGGTGACGCCCTGTTCACCGGCCTCGGAGTACACCGTCAACGCGGCGTCGAGGAGGCGCTCGGCGGTCTCCGCGCCGCGCCGCTGCTTGGGACTCATGGTTACCGATCAGCCTAGAACACCGGATTCCGCCGTGCTTCCTAAAGTGAATTTCTAGAAAAGGACTCCAGTTCGGCGTCCGTTTGGGTCACACTGATCTTTCCCCGGCCGGTGCCGTCGAGCAGTACGGGGGACCGCTCGGCGGCACCGGCCGGGACACGGGAGGCCTGCGCGGCGCGGATGCCGGAGGGGACATCCGCGCCCGGGCCCGCCCGCACGCCCCTGGACCGGCCTACGCGCCGATGTCCTCGTTCCACAGCTCCGGCCGCGCCGCGATGAACTCCGTCATCAGCGCCACGCACTCCGGGTCGTCGAGCAGCACGATCTCGACGCCGTGCCCGGCCAGCCAGTCGTGCCCGCCGTGGAAGGTCCGCGCCTCGCCGATCACGACCCGTGAGATGCCGAACTGGCGCACCAGCCCCGAGCAGTACCAGCAGGGGCTGAGCGTCGTCACCATCGTCGTGCCCCGGTACGAGCGCTGCCGCCCCGCGGCGCGGAACGCGTCGGTCTCGCCGTGCACCGAGGGGTCGTCGTCCTGCACCCGCCGGTTGTGGCCCCGGCCCAGCAGCGTCCCGTCGGCGCCGTACAGCGCGGCCCCGATCGGGATGCCGCCCTCCGCGAGGGAGGCCCGCGCCTCCTCGACGGCGGTCGCCAGCCACGTACGGGCGAGATCCGGGTCCAGAGTCATCGTCAGTCCTTGTCCTCGCCCTGCTCCTTGCGGCGCAGCTCCTCCTCGCGGCGGCGCAGGTCCGCCTCCCAGTCCTTGAGGAGAGCCTCGTCTTTCTGGTTCTCCTTCTTGAGGGACTGGAGGAACTCCGGGTTGTCGTCCGGCGCGACGTACGTGGCGCGGTGCCCGCGGTGCCACTCGGACGGCGTCGAACCGCCGGCCGGCACACGGCGCTGCTTGCCGACCACGAACCAGAGGATCGGTCCGACCAGGATCTCGCCGAAGAGCAGGATGATGATCAGCCACACCACCTTGGGCAGCCCGCGCACCTCCTCCTCCGGCGTGTTGATGCAGTCGATGAACGCGTAGATCAACAAGGCCAGGACGAGCAGGAACGGCAGCAGGCGGAGCATGGTGTCGCGATCCCCCAAGGAGCGGTGCGGAGGGCCACGTGGCCCCCGGTGACCGGCCCAGGTTAGCCGGTGCCGGATACTGGACGGCATGGCTTACGACGATCTTCGCTCGCTGCTCCGGGCGCTGGAGCGCGAGGGCGACCTCAAGCGCATCAAGGCCGAGGTCGACCCGTATCTGGAGGTCGGTGAGATCGTCGACCGGGTGAACAAGGCCGGCGGCCCCGCCCTGCTCTTCGAGAACGTGAAGGGCTCCTCGATGCCCCTCGCGATGAACGTGTACGGCACCGACCGGCGCCTCCTGAAGGCCCTCGGGCTCAAGTCGTACGGCGAGATCAGCGACAAGATCGGCGGGCTGCTCAAGCCGGAGCTGCCGCAGGGCTTCGTCGGTGTGCGCGAGGCGTTCGGCAAGCTCGGCGCGATGGCGCACGTGCCGCCGAAGAAGGTGAAGTCCGACAGCGCGCCCGTGCAGGAGGTCGTGCTCACCGGCGACGACGTCGACCTGGACCGGCTCCCGGCCCTGTTCACCTGGCCCGAGGACGGCGGCTCCTTCTTCAACCTGGGCCTCACCCACACCAAGCACCCCGAGACCGGTGTGCGGAACCTGGGCCTGTACCGCCTCCAGCGCCACGACAAGCGCACCATCGGCATGCACTGGCAGATCCACAAGGACAGCCGCAACCACTACCAGGTGGCCGCCAAGCGCGGCGAGCGGCTGCCCGTCGCCATCGCCTTCGGCTGCCCGCCCGCCGTCACGTACGCGGCGACCGCCCCGCTGCCCGGGGACATGGACGAGTACCTGCTCGCCGGGTTCGTCCAGGGCAAGCGCGTCGAGATGGTCGACTGCAAGACCGTCCCCCTCCAGGTCCCGGCGAACGCCGAGGTCGTCATCGAGGGCTGGCTCGAACCCGGCGAGATGCTGCCCGAGGGCCCCTTCGGCGACCACACCGGCTTCTACACGCCGCAGGAGCCCTTCCCGGCCCTGAAGATCGACTGCGTGACGATGCGGAAGCGTCCGCTGCTCCAGTCGATCGTCGTCGGCCGCCCGCCGACGGAGGACGGCCCGCTGGGCCGCGCAACGGAGCGCTTCTTCCTGCCGCTCCTGAAGGTGATCGTCCCCGACATCGTGGACTACCACCTGCCCGAGTCCGGCGGCTTCCACAACTGCGCGATCGTCTCGATCGACAAGAAGTACCCCAAGCACGCCCAGAAGGTGATGCACGCGATCTGGGGCGCGCACATGATGTCGCTGACCAAACTGATCGTCGTCGTCGACTCCGACTGCGATGTGCACGACCTTCACGAAGTCGCGTGGCGCGCGCTCGGGAACACGGACTACGCCCGTGACCTGACCGTCGTCGAAGGCCCGGTCGACCACCTCGACCACGCCTCCTACCAGCAGTTCTGGGGCGGCAAGGCGGGCATCGACGCCACGAAGAAGTGGCCCGAGGAGGGCTACACCCGGGACGGGGGCTGGCCCGAGATGGTCGCCTCCGACCCCCGTACGGCGTCCCTCGTGGACCGCCGCTGGAAGGAGTACGGGCTGTGAGCGCAGCTGAAGGACTACTCCCGCAGCCGGGACGCACCAAGGCCTTCCTGCGCCTGGTCATGATCGAGCACTCGGTCTTCGCGCTGCCCTTCGCCTACATCGCCTCCCTGACCGCGATGTTCCAGCTGGACAAGAACATCCACTGGGGACGGCTGCTCCTGGTCACCATCTGCATGGTGGGCCTGCGCACGTTCGCGATGGCGGCGAACCGGATCATCGACCGCGAGATCGACGCCCGTAACCCGCGCACCGCGCACCGCGAGCTCGTCACCGGCGCGGTGACCGTGAAGTCGGCGTGGACCGGCGCCCTGATCGCCCTGGTGATCTTCCTCGGCGCGGCGGCCCTGCTGAACCCGCTCTGTCTCGCCCTGGCCCCCATCGCCGTGATCCCGATGGTCGTCTACCCCTACGGGAAACGCTTCACGAACTTCCCGCAGGCCATCCTCGGGCTCGCGCAGGCGATGGGCCCGGTCGGCGCCTGGATCGCCGTCACCGGTTCCTGGTCCTGGGACGCGGTCGTCCTCGGCCTCGCGGTCGGCGTCTGGATCGGCGGCTTCGACCTCATCTACGCCTGCCAGGACGTGGAGACGGACCGCGAGGTCGGCGTGAAGTCGGTCCCGGCCCGCTTCGGCATCCCCGCCTCCATCTGGGGCGCCCGCGCCTGCCACACCGTCACCACGGCCCTCTTCGTCTGGTACGCCCTGGCGACGGACGCCGGCACCTTCTTCTGGGCCGGCCTCGTCATCGTCGCGGGCGCCTTCCTCTACGAGCACACGATCGTGAAGCCCCACGACCTCTCCCGCCTGAACCGCGCCTTCTTCCAGGTCAACGGCTTCATCGGGATCGCCCTGTTCGTGTGCGCGCTGCTGGATCTGCTGGTGCGGGGGTTGACGGTCTAGCTGCCCCGGCCTCGGGCACCGGATTCCAGCCATCCTGGCCACTGGACCGTGGCGCCCTCCGGCCTGCGCGTGGGCGGGCCCGCGCAGGTGTTTGTGGCGTTCCCCCATGGTCGACTTCCGGCCACCGCGTCCCCGGAAGCGGACCCACGCCCCCTACGGAGTGTGACGCACGGACTACCTTCCTCGTGATTGCTTCTGCTACTGATGGGAACATCAGTAGCCGCGCGGGGGAGAGTGAGAGCAGTGTCTGGCGGTTCGGGGGAGGCGTCGTCCGGTGGTGCCTGGGCGTCTGTGATCGCCGTCGGTGGTGCGGCGGCGAGGGCGGCGATGAAGGTTGAGGGCGAGACCCTCGCGGGGTTCAAGCGGCGGGTCGATGCGCTGCTGCGCGAACTGGACGGGTCGAAGGCGGCCCCGCACTCGATCGGGAACGGCCGCCTGGCCAAGGGTCGGCTGGGCGCGTTCGACGAGGCCGACGACCTCCACTCCGCCTATACGCACGTGCACACCCAGCTGGAGAACCTCTCCAAGATGCTGGCGCTCCAGATCGAGGCGCTGGGCGTCACGGTGAAGGCGTCGAAGTCCGGATACGAGAACTTGGACGACGACGTACGGGCTCAGCTGGCCCGTATCCGTTCGCGGGCCAACGATCTGACCGGGGACGGTTCCCCGCACAGGCGTTCCCCGGCGGGGGAGCGCGACCCGGCGCCACGTGCGACGGACGGTGCGGCGGGCGGCCTGTGAGCGCGTATCGGAGGGACACGAAGTGAGCGGCGGTTTCGGGTCACAGATCCCCGGCATGGCCCTGCAGTACCGCTTCATGATGTACGGGCCGGAAGAGCTCTGGACGATGGTCGAGCCGGCGGACGGCTCGGCGCCCGCGGACCTGGGTGTCCTCCTGACCGCGGCGGCCAAGACGATCAACGAGATCGGCGAGGACCTCAAGAAACACAGCACAGCGGTCGAGTGGGACGGCGAGGGCGGCGACGCGTTCCGCAGCTGGATCCGCAAGGCCGCGCTGGCCACGCTCGGACTCGGCGACTACAGCGAGGCCGCGGGCAAGTCGATGGCGACGGCGGCCGATACGTTGCACGAGGTCAAGCCGCAGCTGGAGCGCCTGAAGCGCTCGGGTGCGTCGGCGCGTTCGGTCCTGGACGCGGACGGCGCCAAGGAATCCGAGGTGACCTCGGCGCAGAAGCAGTACGACAACGACCGCGCCGAGGCGGCTCTTCTGATGATCAAGCTGGCGCAGTCGTACTCGGCGTCCACGGAGCGGATCAACGGGCTTGAGGCGCCGGTGTTTCCGGAGATGCCGGAGCGGTTCGTGCCCACAGACGTCCGCGACGACCGGGAAGAGCGCAATCCGGCGCCGTCGGAGTCCGGGACCGCGGCGGCGGTGGGCAGTGCAGGCGTCGCTGCTGTCGGAGCAGTCGCTTTGCGCGAGGCTGCCCGAAGCGCGGACCTTGCATCGGGTGGTTCCGGTCCTGTGAGCCCAGCGAGGCCGAACCCTGAACTGCCTGTGGGCGGTGGCCCGAGCACGTCGCTCGACCGCGCTGTCCTGCCGACCGCGACGCCTCCGGCGACATCCCCGACGACACCGCCTTCTCACCTGCCGACCGCGATCTCGGGACCGGGGACGCCCCCTCCGACGCCGCAACCGCAGATGTTCACCAGCATGGGCCGACCTGGCCAGCAGTCCGGGATCCGGGGGCCGATGGGAACGCCGGTGGCGAATGGCACCCCAGGAACATCCGGCCCAACTCCCCCGCGGGCACCAGGACGCGGCGTACCCGGAGTGACAGGTCCTGGCCTGCCTGGGGGGACAGGGAGCCAGGCGTCGGTGCGCACCCCTGGTACGGCGCAACCCGGACGCCCGTCGAACGGGATCTCGGGTGGCCGTCCCCTGCCCCCGCAGGCGGGCCGGACAGGGAGTGCGGTGCCACGCGGCACAGTGGTGGGCGGTACCCCGGCGCAGCAGGAGCCAGGGGCACGCACCGGTGCCGGTGCGCCGACCGCGCCGCGTGCAGGGGGATCTGCCGGTGGCCGGGCCGCCCCGATCACAGGGCGCACCGGCCCCAGCGCGGCAGGAGGAACGCCCATGGCTGCGCACCCGGACGGGGTGGCGGGCGGGCAGCCCCGGCAGGCCAAGCCGACGCGGGGCGCGCCTTCGGGTTCCGCGCAGGCCGGAAGCGGAAGCGCAGGGAAAGCTCCAGTCACAGCAGGGCATACCAGTCCTGCTGCTGTCCCCCTGGTTCCGTCGCGTAAGGATGGTGCGCGTTCCGACCGGGACGAGCCGCCTCCGCGCCATCCGCAGCTGCCCGACGACGACCAGGCGTGACACGAAGGATGACCATGCACACCAGAGCCCGGAAGCTCCGTGGCATACGACTGCTGGCCGCCCTGTCCGGCGCGGTGCTGGTGGGGGCCGTGACGCCGTCTGCGGATGCCGCGACCGCGCGTGAGGACCAGTGGCACCTGGACGCCATGCACGCCGATGAGATGTGGAAGACCAGCACGGGCAAGGGTGTCACGGTGGCGGTTGTCGACTCGGGAGTGGATCCCAGGCTGCCGGACCTGCGCGGTCGGGTACTTCCGGGCAAGGACCTCTCTTGGCGCCCTGGTGATGAGCACACGGACTACGACGGCCACGGCACGGGCATGGCCGCACTGATCGCCGGGACCGGAGCTGCGGGGGCGCAGAACGGCACGTACGGCCTGGCCCCTGGGGCGAAGATCCTCCCGATCCGCATCCCGGACTTCATCGAGAACGCCCGTAAGGACGGCAATCCGGACAGCTATCCCACGTTCATTTCGAAGGCGATCCGTTATGCCGCGGACTCGGATGCCCAGATCATCAACATCTCGCAGGCCAGCGAGTGGAATTCTCCGGAGCTGGCGAAAGCCGTCGAGTACGCGCTGTCGAAGAACAAGCTGATCTTCGCGGGAGTGGGCAACCTGGGCAGGGGGACCAACCCGTTGCAGTACCCGGCAGCCACGCCGGGCGTCGTGGGTGTGGGAGCGATCGGCAAGGACCTGAAGAAGACCGCAGCTTCCCAGCGCGGGCCACAAGTAGACCTTGTGGCGCCGGGCGACGAGATGGTCGCCGCGTGCTCAGACGCCAAGTCTGGTGTGTGTGTCACCAGTGGAACCAGCGACGCCACGGCCATCGCCTCCGCCTCCGCCGCCCTGATCTGGTCCAAGCACCCGACCTGGACGAACAACCAGGTCCTCCGCGTCCTGGTGAACACGGCCAGTGGCCCGGTCAGCGGCAAGAAGCGCACGGACGAGATCGGCTACGGAGCTGTGCGCCCACGCATCGCGCTGACAAAACCCGGGGACCCGGGCCCGGCGGACGAATACCCGCTGCCGGGCTTTCCTGCGAAGGGGAGTGCGGCTCCGTCGCCGGCGGTGTCGGCGGGCGCCCGTGCGGGGCAGGCCGATGACTCGGGCACGTTGCTCGGCGTCGTCATCGGCGCGGGCGGTGTCGCACTTCTGGGCGGAGCGGTGGTCTGGGTCGTCGTGCGGCGCCGCCGGCGCTCTGGACCGCCGACGCATACGGCCGCGGCCTTCGGTGGTCAGGTTCAGGGGCCGTACCCGCCTCACCCGCCGTACGGGGCCGCGCCGCAGGGAGGCCCGACGAGCCCGTATGGCCAGGGTCCGACGGACCAGCAGCGACCGCTTTAGGACACGAGCGCGCTGGTACGGCACACAACACCTGGCACCGAACCAGGATCACGGGGAGAAAACACATATGGCATGGGACGAGTGGGAGCAGCTCAAGCAGCAGGCCTCTGAGCGGAGTTCGACCCAGATGCAGCTGAACCAGCTGGCGGAGTCCGGCGGCGGCGGGCGGAACCTGATGGTGTACGACGATGACCTCGGGGAGGTCGGGCACGAGGCCCACGGTCTGCACGGCGACCTGCGTAAGCAGGCGGATGTCGACGGTATGGGTGCTGACAAACAGGGGAACGGGCCCTCGGGCCAGGCTGCCGCAGAGCTCAAGGGGCAGAACTTCACCATGGGCGGAGCACTGGCGGAGACGGTCCGGACGTGGTCGAGCCAGGTGGATTCTCTGCTGCAGGCGTGCGCGCACATTTCGAATCACCTGAACTACTCCAAGAAGGCCCATGCGCAGGACGACGCGACGATCGCGGCGTCAGTGAGGAACTCCGATGGTTCGACCATGTCGGTCTCAGAGCTGAACAAGTACTTCAAGTAGTAGGGGGAGGCCCGTGTCCGGCATCACGATGACGAACCTGTCCGAAGTCAATCTCGGAAAGCTTGAGACAAGCGTCGCCGACTGGAAGAAGGTCGTCGGCAATCTGAAGGAGCTGGCCGACCGGGCCGAGAAGGGCCTGCTGGGGAAATCGGAGTCGGCCCGGTGGGCGGGCGTCAACTCGGATGTCACCAAGGCGTTCGTCCGCAAGACTGCGAACGAGTTCGAGGACGCCCGCGCGGAAGCCGACAGCATCTATCAGGTCCTCAGCGACGCCCACACGGAACTAGTCGATATCCAGAAGAAGCTGCACCTGGCGCTGCACAAGGAAGCTTCGGCACTCGGAGTCAAGGTCGAGGACTACGGGAACGGGGGAGACGGGCCGACCATCCATGTCTTCTTCCCTCACGACCGCACCACGGACGACACGCACACTCAGGAAGAGCTCGACAAGGCGCGAGATCTCGCGACCCGGATCGCCAACCTGGTGGCGCACGCTCAGGAGATCGACGCCTCGGTGGCTCGGGCACTGCGCAAGAGTCACGGTGGCGACAAGCATGACTTCGGGCACGAGACGTACAAGTCCCTGGACGATGCTCAGGAACAACGCGCGTCGGAGCTGGCGAAGCTCGGCCCGAAGATGAGTAACAAGCAGTTCGAGGAGTTCAACAACATCCTGAAGTGGAACCGCCGGGACCACGAGTTCAGCACGGCGTTCTACAGGTCACTCGGAGGCCCGAAGGAAACGCTGGAGTTCTACGGTCGGATGTCGCTGGACGGCACAGATACCAACCTGGACAAAGCGCGCCTCGAGCTCACCAAGGATCTTCAGCGCAACATGGGTGTGGCCCTGGCGACGGCGACGGACGTGCCGGGGCGCAAGGATCCCAGCTGGCCGCACCTGCCGGCCAGCTGGGGAACGGAGTTCCGCCGCCTGGGGACGCAGCAGCTGCAACTCGGGGAGTACCCGACGAACGGCCCGAACTCGCCGTATGGATACCAGGTGCTCGGCGGGTTGCTCCGTTACGGAAACTACGACCCCAAGTTCATCAACCCCATCGCCGGGCACCTCGTCCAACTGCACCACGACGACCCGAACTTCTTCACGCAGAGCGCGCCCATGTCCATGGGCAAGGACGACCACTGGGGGTTCAATCCCTCAGGCAAGGTCGGCGAGGGATACGACCCCCTGCCCAGCGTCCTGGAAGGGCTCGGGCACAGCCCTGAGGCGGCGAAGGAGTTCTTCAAAAAGCCGGAGCTCGGTGATGAGCCGTACGCGTACAACGAAGACGGGACGATCAACAAGTCCGAGCGGATCGACTACGACTACTTTGACGAGTTGACGGACAAGGATTTCAAGTGGATGCCCGAAGGAAATGCCGGCCGAGGTGACGGTGAGGCGAGACTGGGAGATGTCGGGGCGGACGCGCTCGGCCACGCTCTCGAAGCGGCGACCACGGGACATGCATACGACGCGAGCAACCCGGTACTGCATCGGGACGAACAAACCGGCGAAATCATGAAGAGGGTCATCGAACAGTACAACATCACCAAGGGGTCGCCGCCGGACCCGATGATGGACAGCCTTGCAAAAATGGGGGCCTCCTACATCGACGACTTGAACTATTCGACCTACGAGTTCGGCGGATCTTCGGAGATGACCGATCGTAACGCATTGTTTGCGAACAGCAGTGACGGGTCGCCTAGGACTGACTTCCACAAGTCGCCCGCCAGAAGCTTCATGATGTTGGTAGCGGGCGATGAGGACGGTTACAAGGCTCTGTCGAGTGCGCAGCAGCTCTACGCCGGGAGTGGGCTCGCCGCATTCGAGGGGCAAAAGGAGCACGGGATAGAGTTCGCGGCAAATTCTGCCGAGGTGAACGGGATTCTTGACGCGTCTCGGGAGCATCAGATTCATGTCGACTACAAGGATGCCGAAGAGAAGGAGGACCTCGCGAACGAGAAGCATGCCGAATGGAAGAAGACTGCAATGAGTGGCGCGATCGCGGTGGCGGCAGGAGGTGGAACAGCAATGATCCTTGGCCCTGCGGCCGGTTTCGCAGCCGCCACAGCGGTTCCGTTGGTGGTAGAGAGTGGCGGTGCGATCATCGATACCGTCTACGGAAATCAGACGATGGATTACCTGAAGGAGAATGAGAGCAACAACGACGGGCAGGCCATTCAGGACATGCAGAACGTGCGTGATATCGGAGAGCGGGCCACGTGGATTCCTGTCGAGAACTACGGCCGGTCTGAAGACTTCTCGGTCCAGGACGCGCGTGACGCGAAATCTGCCGTCGAGGACAAGTACGATCAGGGGCGCAATTTTGTTGACCAGGAGCTGGGTAAGGTGAGTTGATAGATGCTCCGTCAAGTCAAATCGCTCACCTTCGTGGTGATACCCCTCTCTCTTGCAGTATCCGTTCTGGCCGGATGCTCCGGTGGCGGAGGGGATTCGCAGCGCGAAGCTGGAGCCGGTGGTCGCGCGTGCAAGAACTACCTCAGTGAGAAGAACTCGACCCGGCTGGGTAAGCCGCGCGATCCGTATTACAAACCGGTAGCGCCGGCGCAACTGCGAAAAGCCCTCCGCAAAGAAATCGAAGGTTGGACCCCGGGCTCTCCGCCCATCAGTCTTGACGAGTACATCGTCTGCGACGTTTCAGATGAATCCACTCACCTTTTCACTGTGGAGTGGTCGAAAGATTCCATGAAGCGAATCAAGTCCAAGGAGCGGTGGGAGGAGCCGGTTGGAGATGCTTACTTCGCCAAGTCGGGGAGTGTGGGCGGTAGTGCAGCCCTGGCCTTCCCCTGCCAGATTCCAGGTGCTGCAGACGGGCAAGAAGACGCACTACCGCTGGAAGTCGGGGTCGGGGGCGTTCCTAGGTCTGTAGATTCACCCGGATTTCAAAGGTCTCTGGCCCTCGACCTTGCTCGTTCCGTCCGCAAGATCATGCAATGTGAGAACAATCCGGTGATCCCCGAGAAGCCAGGTTCGTGAGGGGCGTTGACCAAGGGCCGCATCAAGGACTGGTGGACGGCCACCCGTTACCCGGCTGACGGCATCCCGCCGCAGTCCCGCTCGCACGTGCGGTCCGCCCGCGCGCCCGGGTGCTGTCACGGAGCTGGCGCTACGAGAAGGGCCCCGACGGCCGTCGCCGGCGTGTCTACTCCCTCGACTTCGACTCGAACTAAATGCGGGACCCGATGCAGAAGGCCGTGCTCGCCTCGGGTTGGACGTGCGGGGCTCCTGGCGCTGAGTCAGCCGGCTGAGTCCGCCTCGGTACGGGCCTTCTTGAGCGTTCCCGCGGCATCGCGGGAGACAAAGGAGCCCAGGCCGGGTTCGGTGTAGACAAGGCCCTCCTTTTTCAGGTTCTGGTTCACCTTCTGGGCCGTCGCGTTCGCGATGCCGAACTCCTCGCCAAGTTGGATCACGGAGGGCACTCGCGTCCGGGGGCCGTACGTACCGTCCTCGATCCGGCTCTTGATGATCGCGGCCACCTGGCGCCAGCGCGGGATATCAGGCTCGAACTCCATCACGCCACCATGATGAGTGCACTGTGGACTGATGTGCGAGCTATGTCACCCCTAGCATGCCTGTCGTTCCCTCGCTAGGTTGGCGTACAAGAAGGCCCCGGCGACGGAGGCAACCGTCCCGGGGCGTGGCATCAACTAGCTCAAGGAGTTGACGCATGTCCGACCTTACCGCCCGGGCCTTGCCCTGGGTTGCCTTCTTCCTCGCCTCCCTCGGAGTCCTCGCCTCGCTCGTCCGCGAGACACTGCCCCCGCCGCGCGGCCGGCACCGGCGCGCCGCTGAACCGGTCCGCTGGGTGGCATGGCCCGCATGGGGTGGCCTCCGCCCCGAAGAACCCCCGCTGAACGCCGACGCGAGCCGCCTCGTGCGTCCCTATGTCATCGCCGCCGAACAGGCCGCCCGGCGCAAGGAGCTGCTGCTCGCCGACTTCGGGCTGGACGGGCCCGGGCCGTACGTCATCCACGGGCTGGAGGTCGCGTGAGCGAGGGACTGAGGCGGGTGCCCTGGAGCGGGGAGGACGGCAGGGCGGTGTTCGTGGTCGCGGACCCGGATGCGCCGGGGCCAGTGTCCAGGCGCGCGGACACCGTCGAATCCGTACAGCTGGAGATGGCCGGAGTGCTGCTCGCGCACGCCCGGCAGATGGTCGACGAGGCGGGCCCCGCCGAGCTGCGGCACCTGGCGACCGAGCTGACGCGCGCGCTGGCCGACACGCTGCGGATCGCCTCAAGGGCGAAGCCGTAGCGGACCGGGGCACCGACGGCCGCACGCATCCGTAGCGTGCGGCCTACCATCGGGAGCAGGACTCAGGGAGGCCACCGTGACCATCGCGGACATCGACCGCCTGCGCTCGCAGCTCAGCCGGTTCGAGGACATGTTCCCCGGCTATCGCGTCGAGATTGTCGAGGGCAACATCATGATGAGTCCGGTCAAGCCTCACCATGCGGAGACCATCCGCTTGGTCTGGAACATGCTGGAGGCCCAGGTGGGCCCGGCGTGGGGCTTCACGAGCGATGTCGCCTTCGTCTTCGACGGCGAGAACGAGTTCTGCCCCGACCTGGCGGTCATCCCCGCGCCGGAAGTCGCGAAGAACGAGAGCGCGTACGACCCCGACCTCGTCGAACTCGTCGTCGAGGTCGTCTCCAAGGGCAGCATCCGGCGTGACTACGAGACCAAACCTCGCTGGTACGCCTCCCGGGGCATCGCGAACTACGTGATCCTCGACCCGCTGAAGGGGCAGTGCGTCACCATGTGGAACCCCGGCTCTGAAGGCTATCGAGGCCGTGACACCATCCCGTACGGCACGGACGTCACCGTCGACTCCCCGCTCGGCAGCCTGACGATCGACACGGCCCGCTTCCCGGTCGACCCCAAGAGCCCGCGGCCCGATCAGGGCTGAGGCCGCCGCCGCAACACGAACGCCGCCCCCACCCCCGCCGCGAGGCCGAGCAGGTGGCCCTGCCAGCTGACGCCCTGCTGGAGGGGGGAGAGGCCCGCGAGGATGCCGGCGCCGTAGTAGGCGGCGGCCAGGACGCCGACGACGATGCCGAGCGGGCGGCGCTCGAAGAAGCCGCTGAACAGGACGAAGCCGAAGAGCCCGAAGATCACGCCAGAGGCGCCCGCCGTGTTCGTGTGGGCCGGGGCGACGAGCCAGACGCCGAGCCCGCCCACGACGGCGATCATCACGACGGCGTACACGAAGCGGCGCAGGCCGCTGAGCGCGGCGACGAAGCCGAGGACGAGCAGCGGCAGCGAGTTCGCCGCGAGGTGGGCGAAGCCGAAGTGGATGAAGGAGGAGGGGACCACGTCGACCAGTTCGGCGGGGTCGCGGGGCTGGACGCCGAAGCGGTCGAGGGAGTGGCCGGTGACGGCGTCGACGGCCTCCAGCGCCCACAGCAGGGCGACCCAGCCCAGCATCAGCTTGGCCGCCGGCAGGATCCGGTCGCGCGCCGACCACCGCGGCACGGTGTCCTGTGAACTCTCGTACGTCATCTCGTCCCCACCCCTGGGTTCCCTCGGCCGGGCCTCACGCCCGTGGCCCCTGCTCAATTCCCCATTGTGGACCGCCGGATAGGCTCGTGGTGTGGAGCACGTGAAAGCAGAAGACCGCAGGCCCTGGGTCGTCGGGGTGTCCGGCGCCTCCGGCACCCCGTACGCGGCGTCCGTGCTGCGCGCGCTGATCGCGGCCGGTGAGGCCGTGGATCTGGTCGTCTCGCGGGCTTCGCGCCTGACGCTGCTCGACGAGACGGGCATCTCCTTCCGGGACGCGCACTGGCGCGAGGACCTGGGGGAGTGGCTGGCGCGCGGGGCGGACGGCAAGCCGGGCACGTTCGAGGGGATCGACCTGGGCGGGGTGCGGTACTGGCCGGCCGGGGATCTCGCGGCGGGCCCGTCCTCGGGGTCGTACCGGGCCAAGGGGATGATCATCGTGCCCGCGTCCACGGCGTGCGTGGCGGGCGTGGCGCTCGGGCTGTCGAAGGACCTGCTGCAGCGTGCGGCGAGCGTGACGCTCAAGGAGGGGCGCAGGCTGGTGGTCACGGTGCGGGAGACGCCGCTGAACGGGCAGACGCTGAAGGCTCTGGTGACGCTGGACGAGGCGGGCGCCGTGGTGGTGCCCGCCTCGCCGGCGTTCTACGCGGGGGCGACGCACATCCAGGATCTGGTGGACTTCGTCGCGGGGCGGGCGCTGGACGCGGCAGGAGTGCCGCACACGCTGTACCGCCGTTGGGAGGGAGAGCTGGGGGGAGGCTCTCGGGAGAGCTAGCGCTTCTTCGCGCGCGCGGCCTTCTTGGCGGCGCGGCGGGCGTCGATGGCGGACTGGTGGACACGCGCACGATTGGCCTGGTCCTGCATCTCGCGCATGCGGGCGTAGGCCATCTCGATCGTCGTGAACACGGTGACAACACTCCTGAGAATCGTTGGTTTCGATGGATCTGAAGCGATCCAGTGATGTGACTTTAGGTTTTGCGGTGCGTCAGCCCCGCATGCCTTAGATTCTACACGTAAACTCGCGTCAACGCTGAACAATGAAAGGCTTTGGTCCTATGGACGCCGTGGACAGGCAGCTCATCCAGGCCCTGCGCGAGAACGGCCGCGCCTCGTACGCCGAGTTGGGCCGTCTCGTGGGCCTCTCCGGCCCCAGCGTCACCGACCGCATCAACCGCCTCGAGGCCGCCGGAGTGATCACCGGCTACCGGGCCACCGTCGACTCCGCCTCGCTCGGTCTCGGCGTCACCGCCCTCATCGGCATCTCCCTGTCGGACGCCGCCGACCACGAGGACGTCGCGCGCCGCCTCAAGGACCTGCACGAGATCGAGGACTGCTGGTTCATCGCGGGCGACGACTCGTACATGCTCAAGGTGCGCGCCGGGGACGTGGACGGGCTGGAGAAGACGATCCGCCGGCTCAGCGGCACCAAGGGCGTCTCCCGCACCCGCACCACGATCGTGCTCTCCACCAAGTGGGAGAACAGGGTGGGCGAACTGCCCGAGGAGGCCTGAGCCGAGGTCGCGGATCAGGCCCCGGTGGCGGGGCGTACGGTGGAGCGAGTTTTCCGGGTGAGGCGAATCCTCCGGTGAGGAAAGGTACGGGCATGGACGCAGGGCTCAAGCGCGAGCTGGAGCAGAAGGTCAGGGACGGCGAGCGGCTGTCCCGCGAGGACGGCATCGCGCTCTACGCGTCGGACGACCTGGCCTGGCTCGGCGGACTCGCCCACGAGGTGCGGACGCGCAAGAACGGCGACGTCGTCCACTTCAACGTGAACCGTCACCTCAACATGACGAACGTCTGCACCGCCTCCTGCGCCTACTGCTCGTTCCAGCGCAAGCCGGGTGAGAAGGACGCGTACACGATGCGCATCGAGGAGGCCGTCAAGCTCGCCAAGGCGATGGAGTCGGAGCACCTCACCGAGCTCCACATCGTCAACGGCCTGCACCCGAACCTGCCGTGGCGCTACTACCCGCGCTCCCTCAAGGCTCTCAAGGAGGCCCTGCCGGACGTCGGCCTCAAGGCGTTCACGGCCACCGAGATCCACCACTTCGAGAAGATCTCGGGGCTCTCCGCCTCCGACATCCTCGACGAGCTGATCGAGGCCGGTCTGGAGTCGCTCACCGGCGGCGGCGCCGAGATCTTCGACTGGGAGATCCGGCAGCACATCGTCGACCACGACACCCACTGGGAGGACTGGTCGCGCATCCACCGCCTCGCGCACGAGAAGGGGCTCAAGACGCCGGCGACGATGCTGTACGGGCACATCGAGGAGCCCCGTCACCGCGTCGACCACGTGCTGCGCCTGCGTGAACTGCAGGACGAGACGGGCGGCTTCCAGGTCTTCATCCCGCTGCGCTACCAGCACGACTTCGTGGACATGAAGGACGGCAAGGTCAGGAACCGCCTCCAGGCGCGCACGACCATGGCCACCGGCGCCGAGTCCCTGAAGACCTTCGCCGTCTCCCGCCTCCTGTTCGACAACGTGCCGCACGTGAAGTGCTTCTGGGTCATGCACGGTCTGCAGACCACGCAGCTCGCGCTCCAGCACGGCGCCGACGACATGGACGGCTCGGTCGTCGAGTACAAGATCACGCACGACGCCGACAACTACGGCACGCCGAACAAGCTGACCCGCGAGGACCTCCTGGACCTCATCCGCGACGCCGGCTTCCGCCCCGTCGAGCGCAACACGCGCTACGAGATCATCCGCGAGTACGAGGGCCCCGACCCGGCCCGCCGCGACGAGCCGCAGGCCATGCGCCTCTGACTCCGGTCCGTCCGCGGCCTCAGGTCAGCGGCAGCATCATGTGGACGTCGTCCCGGTCGTCGCCGGGGGCCACCCGAATCGCCCCCGGCACCCGGCCGACCTCCCGGTAGCCGCACGCCGTGTAGAAGAGGTCGGCCCCGGTCCCGCCGCGGCAGGTCAGGCGCAGCGCCTCGATCCCGTCGAAGCCTCGCGCGGCCTCCTCCACGGCGGCCATCAGGGCCCGGCCGTACCCCTGGCCCTGGTGCTTGGGGTGCACCATCACCACGTAGACCCACAGGTGGTGGCGCATCAGACGGTGCGGGGTGTACGCGAGGAACGCGGTCGCCGTGACCGTCCCGTCCGCGTCCCGCCCCACCAGCAGCCGGGTCCCGCCCTCCTCGATCTCGGTCAGGCGCCGGGCCAGCTCGGGGCGGACGTCCTCCGGGGTGACGGGCGGGACGAAGCCGACGGCCCCGCCCGCGTTGGAGACGTCCGCCCACAGGGCGAGCACGTCGTCGCGCAGCTCCGGATCGATCGCCGGGTCCAGGGTGAAGGTAAGAGTCATAACTCGACCGTACCCATTACGGCGGGGACCGCTCAACGGGCTTTCCGGCGGGCGTGCTTCACTGGGGGGACCATTTCGCAACGTTCGCAACGGAAGAGTGGATTGACATGCTCCGCTACACGCTGATGCGCCTCGGGATCTTCGCGGGCTGCTTCCTCGTCGTCTGGGGTCTCGTCGCCACCGGCATCGTCCCGCGCGGCCTCGGCGGCTCCAACTACCTGTGGATCATCCTGCTCGCGCTGGTGATCTCCGCGCCCCTCAGCTTCGTGCTGCTGCGCAAGGAGCGGGACCGCGCCTCCGAGAAGATCGTCGCCCGCGTCGACCGCGCCAAGGCCAACATGGAGGCGAACCGCACCATGGAGGACAGCGCGGACGACGCCGCCCGCGCGCACGGCGCCTAGTCGTCAAGGGTCGCGGCGCCCGGCCGTCCAGGATGTGGACGCGGGACATGATCCAGATGTAAGCGCCACGTAAGTTGCGTCACACCTCGTAGGGCCCCGGCATCGCTCAGATGCCGGGGTTGCCTGCGTTTTCAAGGCATTTGCGGCTTTCGAGCCGTCGGACGGGTGAAGTTACCTCAAAGAAACCCTTTGATGTTCCCAAAGACGCGGTGTTAACGTTCCTGACATGAAGACATCCGCAGCGCACCGAACGGCCATGAGCGTCCCGCTCGTGGCGCGCCTGCATGTCGATCTCTGCCGCTGCATGTCCGCGGCGTGTCGCGCCTGACGCGAACTTCCCCATGCAGCGGCGCCGCCGATCCGTCTCGCGGTCGCCGCTCCAGTACGTCCCCGTCTTGTCCCCCCGCGTCATCACTGGAGTGCCTCCGTGTCCGCGAACACCCCTGAAGTCGAACAGAAGCGCGGCTTCCGCATACCGATCCCGTTCTGGGCCCAGGTTCTGCTCGGCCTCGTGGTCGGCCTGATCCTCGGCTGGGTCGCCCGCACCTACGACGTCTCGTGGCTCGCCACGACGCTCGACAAGGTCGGTGGCATCTTCGTCCAGCTCCTCAAGCTGGCCGTCGCCCCGCTCGTCTTCTTCGCGATCCTGGTGTCCATCACCAACCTGCGCAAGGTCAACAACGCGGCCCGCCTCGCGACCCGCACCCTGCTCTGGTTCATGATCACCTCGCTCATCGCGGTCGTCATCGGCCTCGCGATCGGCCTGCTGACCAACCCGGGCAACGGCTCGGACCTCACCCCGGCCGACGGCGCCAAGCCCGACCATGCCGGCTCCTGGCTCGACTTCCTGACGGGCATCATCCCGACGGACATCATCACGCCGTTCACCGAGCTGAACGTGCTGCAGATCGTCTTCATGGCCGTCGTCGCCGGCATCGCCATCCTGAAGATCGGCACGAAGGCCCAGCCGATCCTCAACCTCTCCGAGTCCGTCCTGGAGCTCCTGCAGAAGGCCCTGTGGTGGGTCATCCTGCTCGCCCCGATCGGCTCCGCCGGCCTCATCGGCAACGCCATCGTCCAGTACGGCTGGGACCTCCTCGGCAACTACGCGACGTTCACCATCGACATCTACGTCGGCTGCGCCCTGGTCCTCTTCGGCGTCTACCCGCTGCTCCTCGCGACCGTCGCCAAGCTGAACCCGCTGCAGTTCTTCAAGGGCGCCTGGCCCGCCATCCAGCTGGCCTTCGTCTCCCGCTCCTCGGTCGGCACCATGCCGGTCACCCAGCAGTCGGCGATCCGCCTCGGCGTCCCGAAGGACTACGCCTCCTTCGCCGTCCCGTTCGGCGCCACCACCAAGATGGACGGCTGCGCCGCGATCTACCCGGCGATCTCCGCGATCTTCGTCGCCCAGATCTTCGACGTGCACATGGGCATCAAGGAGTACCTGCTCATCGCGTTCGTCTCGGTGATCGGCTCCGCCGCCACCGCCGGCCTCACCGGCGCGACCGTGATGCTGACCCTGACCCTCTCCACCCTGGGCCTGCCCATGGAGGGCGTCGGCCTGCTCCTCGCGATCGACCCGATCCTGGACATGATGAGGACGGCGACGAACGTGGCCGGCCAGGCGCTCGTCCCGGTGATCGTCTCGGCCCGCGAGAAGATCCTCGACCGCACGAAGTACGACAACGCCAAGGCGTCCGGCTTCGACGACGACATCGAGGTCTACGAGCACACCAAGACGGACCAGGCCGAGCCCGTCACGGCCGCCGCCTGACGCACCGCGCCACCGACCGCGCCCCGCCCCGGAACCCAGGTTCCGGGGCGGGGCGCCGTCATGTGCGGACGTAGGCTGGCGGGTGGAGAACGTGGATGTGCGGGGTGGAGAGGTGACCGGGGTGGGCGGCCGACGGGGTGCGGGGACGGGGCAGAAGCGGATGCCGCGGGCCGAGCGGGAGCGGCAGATGATGGACGCCGGGGTGCGCGTGTTCGGGGAGCGCGGGTACCGGGCGGCGTCGATGGACGAGATCGCCGAGCTGGCCGGGGTGTCCAAGCCGCTGGTGTACCTGTATCTGAACTCCAAGGAAGACCTGTTCACCGCCTGCATCCGGCGGGAGGCGGCGGCGCTCATCGCGGCCGTGCGGGCCGGTGTGCGGGTCGACGTGCCGGCCGACCGGCAGCTGTGGGACGGGCTGACCGCCTTCTTCGCGCACACCGCCGAGCATCCGGACGGGTGGGCGGTGCTGCACAGCCAGGCGCGGTCGGGCGGGGACCCGTTCGTCGCCGAGGTCGTGGCGATGCGCGAGGAGATCGTCGCGTTCGTGACGTCCCTGATCGCGGCCGCGGCACGGGAGGCGCACGGCGATCCCGAGCTCGCCGAGCGGGAGGTCGCCGGGCTCGCGCAGGCGCTGGTCGGGGCGGCGGAGGCGCTGGCCGGATGGGCGAACGGGGACGACTCCGTCTCGGCGCGGGAGGCCGCCGCGACCATGATGAACTTCGCCTGGGCCGGGCTCGGCAATCTGATGGCCGGCGCCCGCTGGTCCGTGCCGGACGCCTCCTAGACCGCGAGTGGAGTGACCTCGCCGGTGAGGTGGAGGCGGTCGTTCTTCGCGGAGCGGAGTTCGAAGGTGTCGTCCTTCGCCGCGTAGGCGACCGTGCCGGGGAGCAGCACGGGGGCTTTGAAGGCGGCCCGTACCTGGACCGGCCCGCGGGCGCCGTGTTCGGCGAGGCAGCGGGCCGCCGTCCACATGCCGTGGGCGATCGCGCGCGGGAAGCCGAGGACTCGGGCGGTCAGCGGGTGCAGGTGGATGGGGTTGCGGTCGCCGGAGACGGCGGCGTAGCGGCGGCCGAGGTCGGCGTGGAGGGGCCACTCGGTGAGGGTGGGGAGCGGCGGCGCGTCCTCAGTGGCCGGTGCGGAGGCCGGGGGCGCGGTGGTGGTGTGGCGGGCGAGGTAGGTGCTGGTCGAGGTCCATACGGTCTCGCCGTGCGCGGTCAGTTCGGTGACGACGAGGGCTTCGGTGCCGCGGCGGTGCGGGCGCAGCTCGGGGATCGTCACCGTGAGGTCGTACCGGTCGGTGGGGGAGAGGTCGTGGTGCTGGGTGATCTCGAGGGTGGTGTGGACGAGGCCGAGGACCGGGAGCGGGAACGCGCGGTCGGTCATCAGGCGCATGGAGAGCGGGAAGCCGAGGACGTGCGGGTAGGTGACCGGGAGTCCGGCGGGGCCCGTCGGGAAGCCGCAGAGCCGCTCGTACGCGGTGAGGTGGGCCTGGTCGACGGGGAGGGCCGGGACGGTCAGGCGGGTCGTGGGGGCGTGGGCGCCGGGACGGGGGCGCTTGAGCGGGGAGAGCGCGGCGCCGCGCAGCATCAGGGGGAGCAGGGACGGGACGCGGTCGAGGGTGACGGTGCGCGGGGTGCCGGAGGTCATCGGGGCTCCTGGTTCGGGTGGGGCGTGCGGTGTCAGGCGCCGAGGAGGCTCTGGCCGCAGACGCGCACGATCTGGCCGTTGACCGCGCCGGAGGCGGGGGAGGCGAACCAGGCGGTCGTCTCCGCCACGTCGACGGGGAGTCCGCCCTGGCCCAGGGAGTTCATGCGGCGGCCGGCCTCGCGGATGAAGAGGGGGACGGCCGCGGTCATCTTGGTCTCGATGAAGCCGGGGGCGACCGCGTTCAGGGTCACGCCGTGCTCGGCGAGGGCGCGCGGGGCGAGGGAGCGGACGAGGCCGATGATTCCGGCCTTGCTGGCCGCGTAGTTGGTCTGGCCGGTGTTGCCCGCGATGCCGGCGATGGAGGCGGTGGTGACGATGCTGCCGCCGCGCCGGATCGCGCCCGTCTTGAGGAGGGCGTCGGTGGTGGTCAGGACACTGGCCAGGTTGACGTCGAGGACCGAACTCCAGCGTTCGGCGGGCATGTTGGCGAGGCGGCGGTCGCGGGTGATGCCGGCGTTGTGGACGAGCACGTCGAGCCCCGGCTCGGCGGTGAAGGCGGCGATGCGCTCGCCCGCGTCGTCGGCGGTGATGTCGAGCGGCAGGGCGCGCCCGCCGAGCCGTTCGGCGACCCGGTTGAGGTCGGCCTCGGCGGAGGGAACGTCGAGAAGGACGACCTGCGCGCCGTCGCGGACGAGGGTTTCGGCGACGGCCTCGCCGATGCCGCGGGCGGCGCCGGTGACCAGGGCCGTCCGGCCGGCCAGCGGGCGGTCCCAGTTCTCGGGGGCGGCTACGGGGTCCTGCGGGGCGCCGATCTCGACGACCTGGCCGCTCACGTAGGCGGAGCGGGGCGAGAGCAGGAAGCGCAGGGTGGATTCGGCGGCCTCGGGCGAGGCGCCGTCGAGGCGGACGAGGTTGACGGTGCGGCCGCGGCCGATCTCCTTGCCGAGGGAGCGGACGAATCCCTCCAGACCCTGCTGGACGGCGGCCTGGTGGTGGTCGTCGGCGGAGGGGCGGGCGCCGAGGACGACGACGCGGCCGCCGGGGGCGAGGGAGCGCACGCAGGGGTGCAGGGCGGCGTGCACCTCGGCGAGGGTGCCGAGGCCGGTGACGGCGGTGGCGTCGACGACGATGGCGGCGGGCCGGTCGGCCGCGCCGCCGGACAGGGAGCCGCGGACGTCGAGGCCGGTGCGGGCGAGGACGGCGGACAGTTCCTCGTGGTGGGCGGAGGTGCCGGCGGTGAAGTGCAGCAACGGGCCGTCGAGCGCCGGGTGTTCGGGGCTCCAGCGGCGCAGCGGGGCGGGCTGGGGCAGGCCGAGGCGTTTGGTCAGGAAGCGGCCGGGGGCCGTGCCGGTGAAGTTCAGATAGCGGTCGGCCATTGTCCAAGCTCCCTGCTCGGTCGTAAATTTACTTCGGAGTAAGGTTACTCAACAGTCAGAACTTGTCGAGAGGTCAGGAGCTGCCGAGATGGTGCGCACGAAGAACGTCCCCGTCCTCGGCGCGGCCCCCCGCCGCGTCGCCGTCGTCGGCGGCAGCCGGATCCCGTTCGCCCGCTCGGACGGCCCGTACGCGACCGCGTCCAACCAGCAGATGCTCACCGCCGCCCTCGACGGGCTCGTCGACCGCTTCGACCTGCAAGAGCCGGGCGCCGTGGGGGAGTTCGTGGCCGGCGCCGTCCTCAAGCACGCCCGGGACTTCAACCTCGCGCGCGAGACCGTGCTCGGCTCGGGGCTCGACGCGCGCACACCCGCGTACGACATCCAGCAGGCCTGCGGGACCGGGCTCCAGGCCGTGATCGCCGCCGCCAACAAGATCGCGCTCGGCCAGCTCGACAGCGCCGTCGCGGGCGGTTCCGACACCGCCAGCGACGCGCCGCTCGGCGTCAACGACGACCTGCGCACGATCCTGCTGGCCGCGCGCCGCGCCAAGTCCGCGGGCGCCCGCCTCAAGGCCCTCTCCCGGATCCGGCCCGGCCACCTCGTGCCCGACATCCCGCGCAACGCCGAGCCCCGCACCGGACTTTCGATGGGTGAGCACGCCGCCGTCACCGCACGCGAATGGGGCGTCACCCGGGCCGCGCAGGACGAACTGGCCGCCGCCTCGCACCAGCGGCTCGCCGCCGCGTACGAGCGCGGGCTGCTCGACGACCTCGTCGTCCCGTTCCGCGGGCTCGACCGCGACCAGAACCTGCGGCCCGGGTCCACCGTCGAGAAACTCGCCACGCTGAAGCCCGTGTTCGGGGTGAAGGACCCGTCGCCGACCATGACCGCGGGGAACTCGACGCCGCTGACGGACGGGGCGGCGGTCGTCCTGCTCGCGAGCGAGGAGTGGGCGGCGGCGCGCGGGCTCGAACCGCTGGCCTATCTGACGGCCTACGAGACCGCCGCCGTCGACTTCGTGTCGGGGGATGTCACCGGTGGGGGCGGCGACGGGCTGCTGATGGCTCCCGCGTACGCCGTGCCGCGGATGCTGGAGCGGGCCGGTCTCGGGATCGAGGACTTCGACCTCTTCGAGGTGCACGAGGCGTTCGCGTCCCAGGTGCTGGCGACGCTCGCCGCCTGGGAGAAGGCGGGACTCGGGCCCGTCGACCGGGACCGGCTGAACGTGGCCGGCTCCTCCCTGGCCACGGGACACCCCTTCGCGGCGACCGGCGCGCGGATCGTGGCGACGCTGGCCAAGCTGCTGGCGGACCGGGGCGGTTCGGGGCGCGGCCTGATCTCGATCTGCGCGGCGGGCGGCCAGGGGGTCACGGCGATCCTGGAGCGGGCCTGACCCGGCCCGCCGGGCCCCGCGCTCCTTACGGGACGTCCAGCTTCAGCACCGCCGCTTCCGCCGGGCTCCCCGTTGGGGCCTGGTAGACGACCAGGCGCTGGCCGCCCGTGCGGGAGAGCTGCATGATCTCGTAGGTCAGGGTCAGGTCGCCGACCTGGGGATGGGCGAAGTGCTTCGTGCCGCCGCCGCGCTCCAGGACCTCGTACCGGTTCCACATCTCCGCGAACTCCGGTGACTTCAGGAGGAGTTCGCCGACCAGGTTGGTCAGGCGCGGATCGTCCGGGTCCGCGCCGCCCACCGCCCGCAGGTGCGCCACCGACAGGGCGACCGTCTCCTCCCAGGGCACGTACAGGGTCCGTCCCGCGGGGTGCAGGAAGACGTACCGGGTCACGTTGCGCTGCTCGGCGGGCCAGTCCCACAGGCCGGGCAGCAGGCGCCGGCCGCCCGGGTTCGCGGCGAGGACGTAGTTGAAGCGGCTGACGACGTACGCGGGCATCGGCCGCAGCGCCTCCAGCATCTGGTGCACCGAGTCGCGGACGGTGTCGTCCGTCGTGGGCCGCGGTTCGGTGAACCGCCCCGAGGCCAGTTCGGCCAGCTCGTGCAGGCGGACGTGCGCGTCCCCGCACAGCCGCAGCGCGCGGGCGATCGCGTCGATGACCGCGCTGGACGGATTCGTCTCACGGCCGCGCTCCAGGCGCGTGTAGTAGTCGACGCTGACGCCGGCGAGCGTCGCCAGTTCCTCGCGGCGCAGGCCCGGGGTGCGGCGCAGACCCGTGCCGGCGGGCAGGCCCACGTCGGCCGGGGTGACCAGGGCGCGGCGGGCGCGCAGGTACGTGCCGAGTTCGGTGCCGGAGTGTTCAGCCATACGTCCATTGTCCCCGGCGGCGATCTTCGGTGGGGGGCTGTGTCAGGGCCAGGAACACGGCACCCCGGTGGAACGCGGCCTGCCACCCGTGCGCGGACGGCCCCAGAGTGGAGTGCGTTGCGGGTGGCCGGCGGGCCGGGCCCAGGGAGTGCACGGCACAGGTCCGCGTCCCGGGCCCGCCGCCCACCCGCACTTCGACGCCCGTTCCAGGAGGACCGCGTGACCACTCTCATCCGAACCGAGGCCCCGGCGGCCGCGGCTGTGGCGGACACCCGCCGTGGCGGCGGCGCGGCGCTGCTCGCCGCGCTGCTCGGCTTCGCCGTCATCACCATCGACGTGTCGGCCGTGAACATCGCGCTGCCCGGCATCCAGGAGTCCCTGCACACCGGGATGACGGGACTGCAGTGGGTCGCGGACGCGTACACGCTGATGTTCGCCGGGCTGATGCTGTCGGCCGGCGCGCTCGGCGACCGGACCGGGGCGCGCCGCGCCTACGCCTGGGGCACCGCGCTGTTCACCGTCGCCTCCCTGGCCTGCGCCCTCGCCCCCGGGCTCGGGGCGCTCGTCGCGGCGCGGGTCGTGCAGGGCGGGGCGGCCGCCGTCCTGATGCCGGCGTCGCTGGCGCTGATCCGGCAGGCGTACGAGGAGCCGGTGCGCAGGGCGCGGGCGGTGGCGCTGTGGACGGTCGGCGGTTCGGTGTCCATGGCCGCCGGGCCCGTCCTGGGCGGCGTGCTGACCGAACACGTCGGCTGGCGCGCGGTGTTCTTCCTCAACCTGCCGGTCGGCGCGGCGATCCTGGCACTGCTCACGAAGGTCGCGCGCTCGCCGCGGCGGGCCGCTCCGCTGGACCTGCCCGGGCAGATCACCGCCGTGCTCGCGCTCGCGGGGCTGACGTTCGCCGTGATCGAGGGCGGGCACGGCGGCTGGTCTTCTGCGCCGGTGCTCGGGGCGCTCGCGCTCGCCGTGGTGAGCGGCGCCGGGTTCTACGTCGCCGAGCGGCGGCAGCGGGCCCCGATGGTGCCGCTCGGGATGCTGCGGCAGCGGACGGTCTCGGTGTCGCTGGTGGTCGGCTTCGCCCTCAACCTCGGGTTCTACGGGGTCGTGTTCCTGCTGGGCCTGTACCTCCAGCAGCTGCGCGGGATGTCCGCGACGGCGGCGGGCCTGATGTTCGTCCCGATGGCGGTGATCATCACGGCCACGAACCTCGTGTCGCCACGGGCCGCCGAGCGGATGGGGCGGCGCCGGGTCGTCGTGACCGGCACGCTGGTGCTGGCCCTGGCCATGTTCGCGCTGCTGCCGCTGGCGGAGGGGACGCCGCTGTGGCTGGTGCTCCTGCTGCTCGTGCCGACGGGGATGGGCGGGGCGTTCGCCGTCCCGGCGGTGACGGCGATGCTGATGGACTCCGTCCCGGGGGAGCGGGTAGGGACGGCTTCGGGAATGCTGAACGCGCTGCGCCAGACGGGCGGGGCCCTGTCGGTGGCCCTGTTCGGGGCGCTGGTCGCCGAGGGTTCGGCCGGGTTCTCGGTCGGTGGCATGCGGGTGGGCTTGGTGGTGGCGGGGGTGGTGCTCTGCGCTACCGCGGGGGTGGCCGGAGTCCTGCTGCCCCGGGGGCGACAGCGGGCCGCCGCGGGTTCCTGATCCTTCACCGGGGCGCGGCTTCCGGTACGGGTGGGCGGCGCCCGGCCCGGGGCGGCGCCTCAGTGCGGGGCACGCGTTCCGGGTCAGCGGTTCAGCCCTGGGCCCCTGTGCATCCTGACTCGGCATCAGTGCCTCTGGCCTGGCCCGCCGCCTTCTCCCACCCGCCCGCCCCCTCCGGGGGCGTCGGCCCGGCGCCCGGCCTGGGGCAGCACCTCAGTGCGGGGCACGCGGCGTTCCGGGTCAGCGGTTCAGGCCTGGGCCCCTGTGCATCCTGACTCGGTACCAGTGCCTCTGGCCTGGCCTGCCGCCTTCTCCCACCCGCCCGCCCCCTCCGGGGGCGTCGGCCCGGCGCGCCCGGCCTCGGGCAGCACCTCAGTGCGCGATGCGGTGGGCCTGGGCCTGGGCTACGGCGCCGCCGTAGGGGCCGAGCGTCGTCACCGACTGCGCCGCCGTCGTGGTTGCTCGCGCAGTTCCCCGCGCCCCTGACGGCACGCTTCGTGCGCCGCTCAGGGCGGTTGGAGTTGCGCCCGCGCGGCGGATCGGCAGATCAGAACAGTTCCGCGATCCTGACGGCACGCTTCGTGCGCCGCTCAGGGCGGTTGGAGTTGCGCCCGCGCGGCGGATCGGCAGATCAGAACAGCTCCGCGATCCTGACGGCACGCTTCGTGCGCCGCTCAGGGCGGTTGGAGTTGCGCCCGCGCGGCGGATCGGCAGATCAGAACAGCCCCGCGATCCTGACGGCACGCTTCGTGCGCCGCTCAGGGCGGTTGGAGTTGCGCCCGCGCGGCGGATCGGCAGATCAGAACAGCCCCGCGCCCTTGACGGCACGCTTCGTGCGCCGCCCAGGCGGCGGAGCCGCACATCGGAACAGCCCCGTGCCCCTGAAGGGCACTTCGTGGGCCCCAGGGCCGCTCGTCGCGCCCCGCGACGGGGTTGCTGATCGGGTGCAGCCCCGAGCCCCCAGCCCCGTACCCCGGGGCACCGGGGTGTCACCGGCGTGGGGCTGAGTGGGCGTAGCGGGACGGGGGTGTGCCCACGAGGCGTTTGAAGTGGCGGGTCAGGTGGGGCTGGTCGTGGAAGCCCGTGGCGGGGGCCACCTCTGACGGGGGGACGCCGTCGAGGAGGAGGCGGCGGGCGCGGTCCACGCGCCGTGCCGTCAGGTACTGGTGCGGAGCGATCCCGTACGCGGCGCTGAAGGAGCGGACCAGATGGGCGGGATGGGCGTGCAACAGGGCCGCCGCCTCAGCCAGTTCGACCCCGGGTACTAGCCGCGCGTCCAGCAACTCCCGCAGAGACGCGGCGAGTCGGCGGTCGGGAGCCCGGCGTGGGGGCTCGGCCAGGCGCGGGCGGAGCCGTTCCCGCAGACGCTCGGTGACGAAGGTCAGGCGGGCTGCCGCCTCCAGTTCGTCCCCGGGACGGGCCAGGGCGGCGTGCAACTGCCCGATCCGGCGCCGCAGCAGCGGGTCCTCCAGATCGGGCGTGTCCACGGCCGGGCCGATGAACGAGGCGTCGAGCGGCCCGCCGTCCGCCGCGTCGAGATACAGCACCCGCTTGCGGAACCCGTGCGGCGTCGCCGCCGACCCGTTGTGCGGGACGTGCGGCGGCAGCAGCGAGACCGTGCCGAGCGGGGTGCCGTGCGCGTGCCGCTCCAGGTCGTACTGGACAGCGCCTTCGTCGACGATCAGCAGGGTCCACGTGTCGTGCACGTGCATCGGGTACGCGTGCCGCGTGAAGTGCGCGTGAAAGACCTCCGTGACGCCCTCGACCCGCGGGCGCCACGCGGTGATCTCCTCGCCAGAGGCGCCGCCGGCAGCCATGCAAAGAACGTACAAGACCCGGCCGGAGCGGGCGGGGCAGTCTCAGAGCATGAACACGGAGACCCCCACCGAGACCCTGACCGAGATGTCCACCGAGCCCCGTTCCGAGATCCGCTTCGACACGAAGATCGCTGTCCTGCTCCGGGACGACCTGGAGACCTGGCAGCGGCTGAACGTCACCGCGTTCCTCGTGAGCGGGCTCGGGACGCAATTGCCCGAGGTGGTGGGGGAGCCGTACGAGGACGCGGACGGAACGCAGTACCTGCCGATGTTCCGGCAGCCCGTACTGGTCTTCGAGGGCGGCAAGGAGATGCTGAGGGCCGCCCATGAGCGGGCGCTGCGCCGGGCATTGCCGCGTGCCGTCTTCACGTCGGACCTGTTCGCCACCGGCAACGACCGGGACAACCGCGCCGCCGTACGGGCCGTGGGAACTGCCGATCTGGATCTCGTCGGGATCGTCGTGCACGGGCCGCGCAACGCGGTGGACAAGGTGCTCAAGGGGGCGCGGATGCACCCGTGAGGCGCACGGCCGCGGCGCCGATTGGCCCAGTCGTCCGAGGCGGAGGTTGCCTATGGGGGCTGGGCCATTTCTTCGTAGCGTGGGGGCATGTCGAAGCGCTCCCCGGTACGGGGTCTCGCCGCCGCCCAGTTGGCCAACTCGCTCGGGGACGGGGCCTATTACGTCACCTCCGCCCTCTACTTCACCCGTGTCGTCGGACTGTCGCCCACCCGGATCGGGCTCGCCCTGACCGTGGCGTGGGCGATCGGCGCCGTGGCCGGGGTGCCGCTGGGCGCGCTCGCCGACCGGCGCGGTCCGCGCGGGGTGTCCGTGGGGCTCGCGCTCGCCACGGCGGCGGCCGTGCTGTCCTTCCTGGTGATCCGCTCGTACCCGGCGTTCCTGCTGGCCGCCGCCGCGTACGCGGTCGCGCAGTGCGGGCTCGCCGCGGCGCGGCAGGCGCTGCTCGCGGGGCTGGTCGGGCCCGGCGAGCGGACGGCGGTGCTGGCCCGGCTGCAGTCGGTCCTCAACGCGGGCCTCGCGGTGGGGGCGGGGATCGGTGGGCTCGCCCTGCAGCACGACACGACCGGCGGCTATCTGGCGGTGTTCGTGTTCGACGGCGCCGGGTTCGTGATCTGCGCGGCACTGCTCGCGGGGCTGCCGAAGGCCGCGCCGGTCGCGGTGCCCGAGGTGCGGGAGGCCCGGTTCGCGGTGATGCGGGACCGCCCCTACGCCGTCGTGACGCTGCTCAACGCCGTGCTGCTGCTGCGGATGCCGCTGCTCTCGCTGGCCGTTCCGCTGTGGATCGTGTCCCGCACGGACGCGCCCGGCTGGCTGGTCTCGGCGCTGTTCGTGCTCAACACTCTGGGCGTGACGGCGTTCCAGGTGCGGGCCGCGCGCGGGATCGACGGGGCCGGGGCGGCGACGCGCGGACTGCGCCGGGCGGGGGCGATGCTCGCCCTGTCGTGCGTGGTGTTCGCGGTCTCGGCGCAGGACCGGCTCGGGGTGTGGGGCGCGAGCGCCGTGCTCGTACTGGCCTCGGTGTTCCTGCTGGTCGGCGAGATGGGACAGTCGGCCGGCTCCTGGCAGCTGGCGTTCAGCCTCGCGCCCGCGCACCAAGTCGGCCAGTACCAGGGCTTCTTCGGCACCGGCGTCCCGCTCGCCCGTACGGTCGGGCCTCTGGTCCTGACCGCGCTCCTGGTGACGTGGGGCGTGCCGGGCTGGCTGCTGCTCGGCGCCGTGTTCCTGGCGGCGGGCGCGGCGTTCGGCCCGGCGACCCGCTGGGCTCGGCGCACGCGCGGCCTCACGGAAGCCCGGCCAGCCGCAGCAGCGCGGTGACCGCCGCCGCGCCCACGACCACCAGCGCGAACGGCGCCCGCCGCCACGCGAGCACACCGCCGGCCAGCACCCCGGCGGGACGCGCCCACCCGGCGAACTCGTGGCCCGCCATGAGCGCCCCCGTCGCCAGCAGCGCGACGAGCAGCACGGTCGCGGCGGTCGTCAGCAACTCCTGGACCCGGGCGGGCAGTTCCACGCGGCCGTGCAGCGCGGGGCCGGCCAGGCGGAAGGCGTAGGTGCCGGCCGCGAGGGCCAGCACGGCGACGAGCTGCGGGTTCATGCGGGCCTCCGGGCGAGCAGCAGGCCGGTGAGGGCGAGGAGCACGGGCGCTCCGGCGGGCAGGAACGGTGTGGCGAGGACCGCGACGGCGCCCCCGGCCGCGGCGGCTCGCCGCACGCCCCGACTGTCCCGCAGCGCGGGCAGGACCAGGGCGAGCAGCACGGCGGGGAACGCCGCGTCGAGCCCGAAGCGGTCCGTGTCGCCGAGCGCCGACCCGGCGAGCGCGCCCGCGAGGACGCTCACGTTCCAGGCCGCGAACAGGCCCAGCCCCGATATCCAGAAGGCGCGGCGGCGGGCCGCCGGATCGGTGCGGGCCAGCACGAACGCGGCGGTCTCGTCGGTGACCAGGTGCGCGCCGACCAGCCGCGCGGGCCAGGACCGGCCGAGCGCGTCGGCGACGGCCAGACTGAAGGCGGCGGTACGGGTGTTGAGCAGCAGCCCCGTCGCGGCGGAGGCCACCGGACCGCCCCCGGCGGCGAACACCCCGACGGCACTGAACTGCGCCGAGCCCGCGAACACCAGCAGCGACATCAGCACCGGCAGCCACACCGGAAGCCCGCTCGCGACCGCGACCGCCCCGAACGACAGTCCCACGACGCCGTCGGCCAGACAGACCAGGGCGACATCGCGGACCAGACGAGGGTCAGTGGCAGTGGCAGGGGCGGAGCCGGGCTTCCGGGCTCCGGGCGTTCGGTGTGCCGGGCCGAGTGTTCGCTGTGCCGTACGCATACCGGTAGCGTGACCCCGGGCGGCCGCGTTCGTCAAGTCGAACGAGCGGTCCGCCGCAGCGAACGCAGGGGGTGTCCGTTGCCGTAGAGTGAGGCCGCCATGACCGACACCGACGCGCACCCGCCCAAGAGCCCGCTGCCCCTCGACCGCATCGCCGCCGCCCTGCGCCGCGAACGCACCCGTGCCGGGATCTCGCTGAGCGAGCTGGCCAAGCGGGCCGGGATCGCCAAGTCGACCCTGTCCCAGCTGGAGTCCGCGGCCGGCAAGCCCACGCTGGAGACGCTGTGGGCCCTCGCCGTCGCCCTCGACGTGCCGCCGAGCCTGCTCCTGGACCCTCCTCGCCCGACCGTCCAGGTCGTCCGGGCCGGCCAGGGCGTCACCGTCCCCTCCGAGCACGCGGACTACGCGGCGACCCTGCTCTCTGCCTGCCCGCCCGGCGCCCGCCGCGACCTGTACTGGCTGCACGTCGAGCCCGGCGCGGCCCGCGACTCCGACCCGCACAACCCGGGCACGGTCGAGCACCTCGTCGTCGCCACCGGACGCGTCCTGGCCGGACCGCAGGACGACCCCGTCGAACTGGGCCCCGGCGACTGCATCACGTACCCCGGCGACCTGCCGCACACCTGCCGGGCCCTGGAGCCGGGCACCACGTGCGTGCTGCTGATGCAGTTCACCTGAACTGAACCCGGGGAATCGCCGGAAAACAGGCAGGAGCCCCGCTGCCTTGCGGCGCGGGGCTCCTTGGGTACTGCGCTAGGTTCCGGATCAGATCACGGCACCTGCCATGTGATCAGAAGATCAGACGGGGGTGACGTTCTCCGCCTGCGGGCCCTTGGGGCCCTGCGTGACGTCGAAGCTCACGGCCTGGTTCTCCTCGAGGGAGCGGAAGCCGCTTGCGTTGATCGCGGAGTAGTGGACGAAGACGTCCGGGCCGCCGCCTTCCTGGGCGATGAAGCCAAAGCCCTTTTCAGCGTTGAACCACTTCACGGTTCCGGTAGCCATAAGCCCTCCTATGGGCCAAAGGGTCGCCCTGCTCCAGAACCTGCAAATGCGCTTGCGAACAACTGCAAAAGTCTGAAAACGACGAGAGCCCGCGGTTACATGCTCCGCAGGCTCTGTACTGCAAGGGAAACCAAACTGCAACTTGCGGCGAGCCTAGCACGCGGGCAGCCGAAAGCAATAGAGGGCAAGATCACGTCACCCGCAGGTTTGACGGAGTCCCGGAAGGGGATTGACCGGTGCCGTTCAAGACTGCCGGGCGCGGGGCCTGGCCGCTCACTCGGGGCCGAGGTCGCTCGTGTCGGCGACGCCCCGGATCCTGCACCGTACCGCACTGGGTCTAGCCTCGCGATGTGGACAATTCTCCCGAGACTCAGCATGAGACCCAGCACGAGAACCTCGCGGCCGCGCGGCGCACCCGTCCGCGCGTCGGCCACATCCAGTTCTTGAACTGCATGCCCCTGTACTGGGGCCTCGCCCGCACGGGCTCCCTGCTCGACTTCGAGCTGACGAAGGACACCCCCGAGAAGCTCAGCGAGCGGCTGGTCGACGGGCGGCTCGACATCGGGCCCATCACCCTGGTCGAGTTCCTCAAGGCCGCGGACGACCTCGTCGCCTTCCCCGACCTGGCGGTCGGCTGCGACGGCCCCGTCATGTCCTGCGTCATCGTGTCGCAGGTGCCGCTCGACGAGTTGGACGGCCGGCGCGTCGCGCTCGGCTCCACCTCCCGCACCTCGGTGCGGCTCGCGCAGTTGCTGCTCGAGGAGAAGATCGGGGTGCGGCCCGAGTACTACACCTGCCCGCCCGACCTCGGCCTGATGATGCAGGACGCGGAGGCGGCCGTGCTCATCGGCGACGCCGCGCTGCGCGCCAACCTGCACGACGCGCCGCGGCTCGGCCTCCAGGTCCACGACCTCGGCGCCATGTGGAAGGAGTGGACGGGGCTGCCGTTCGTCTTCGCCGTGTGGGCCGCGCGCAAGGAGTACGTGGCACGGGAGCCGGAGATCACCCGGCAGGTGCACGAGGCGTTCCTGTCCTCGCGGGACCTGTCGCTGGTGGAGGTCGCCAAGGTCGCCGAGCAGGCGGCGCGCTGGGAGGTCTTCGGGGAGGCCGTTCTGGAGGAGTACTTCACGACGCTCGACTTCCGGTTCGGGGCGGCTCAGCTGGAAGGCGTCACGGAGTTCGCGCGGCGGGTCGGACCGACCACGGGATTTCCCGCGGACGTGAAGGTGGAACTGCTTCCGCGGTGAATCCGCCCTTTCCCGCTTCCCTCCGCGCGGAGGTCCGCACCGGGGCCCGTACAGGAACCCCGGACAGCGGATCATCGGGTGAATCCGCACCGTTCCGGACGGGAATTCGTGAACGTTTCTTCCGATTTCCCGGACCTCGGATGAAATCCAGATGAACGCACTCCGGGCCCGGAACGCGGTCTCACATCGTGAGCGATCCCGGCCCGGGGCTCTGGTCAGGCGTTTACATGCGCGTAACACTTAGCCCGTCCCGTGTGCGGCAACGGCGCCGTAGCACCCGTCAGTGGACCGGACCCGAGCGCGCCGCACCCGTGCGGATCCGGTGACACAGCCGTGCCAGAAAGGCCCTCTGTGACGACTCGCTCCGAGACCCAGTCCCTCCTCGACGACCTTCTCGCGGAGATCGAACACCGCAATCCCGCCCAGCCCGAGTTCCACCAGGCCGCCCACGAGGTCCTGGAGACGCTCGCGCCGGTGCTCGCGGCCCGCCCCGAGTACGGGCAGGCCGGACTCGTGGAGCGGCTCGTCGAGCCCGAGCGCCAGGTCATGTTCCGGGTGCCGTGGCAGGACGACAAGGGGCGCGTGCACGTGAACCGCGGGTTCCGCGTCGAGTTCAACAGCGCGCTCGGCCCGTACAAGGGCGGTCTGCGCTTCCACCCCTCGGTGAACCTGGGCGTCATCAAGTTCCTGGGCTTCGAGCAGATCTTCAAGAACGCGCTGACCGGGCTCGGTATCGGCGGCGGCAAGGGCGGCAGCGACTTCGACCCGCACGGGCGCAGCGACGCCGAGGTCATGCGGTTCTGCCAGTCCTTCATGACGGAGCTGTACCGGCACATCGGCGAGCACACGGACGTGCCGGCCGGTGACATCGGCGTCGGCGGCCGCGAGATCGGCTACCTGTTCGGCCAGTACCGGCGCATCACCAACCGGTGGGAGTCGGTCCTGACCGGCAAGGGCCAGGGCTGGGGCGGCTCGCTGATCCGTCCCGAGGCCACCGGCTACGGCAACGTGCTGTTCGCGGCGGCCATGCTGCGCGAGCGAGGCGAGGACCTGGAGGGGCAGACCGCGGTCGTGTCCGGCTCCGGCAACGTCGCGATCTACACGATCGAGAAGCTGGCCGCGCTCGGCGCCAACGCGATCACCTGCTCCGACTCGTCCGGCTACGTCGTCGACGAGAAGGGCATCGACCTGGAGCTGCTCAAGCAGATCAAAGAGGTCGAGCGGGGCCGCGTCGACACGTACGCGGAGCGCCGGGGCGCCTCGGCGCGCTTCGTGCCCAAGGGGCGGGTCTGGGAGGTGCCGGCCGACATCGCGCTGCCGTCCGCCACCCAGAACGAGCTGGACGAGAACGACGCGGCGGCCCTGATCCGCAACGGCGTGAAGGCCGTCTCCGAGGGCGCCAACATGCCGACCACGCCCGAGGCCGTCCACCTGCTCCAGCGGGCCGGCGTCGCGTTCGGCCCCGGCAAGGCGGCCAACGCGGGCGGTGTCGCGGTCAGCGCCCTGGAGATGGCGCAGAACCACGCCCGTACGTCGTGGACGGCCGAGCGGGTCGAGGACGAGCTCGCGGGCATCATGAACGACATCCACGCCACCTGCCACGAGACCGCCGAGCGCTACGGCGCCCCCGGCGACTACGTGACCGGCGCGAACATCGCCGGGTTCGAGCGGGTGGCCGACGCGATGCTGGCCCAGGGCGTCATCTGATCCCCTGACGGCCTAGGCTCGCCTGGAGCGCGCTGACTGACGGGGGAGGTCACCATGCAGCCGCTGGAGGCGGACGAACCGACGACCGTGGGGCCCTACCGGCTGCTCGGCCGGCTCGGGCACGGCGGCATGGGCCGCGTGTATCTGGGCCGCAGCGCCGGCGGCCGCACGGTCGCCGTGAAGGTGGTGCACCCGCACTTCGCGCTCGACGACGAGTTCCGGGCGCGGTTCCGCCGGGAGGTGGACGCCGCGCGCCGGGTCGGCGGGACGTGGACGGCGCCGGTGCTCGACGCGGACCCGGAGGCCCGGGTCCCGTGGGTGGCGACGGGCTACGTCGCCGGGCCCTCGCTCGCACAGGCCGCGGGGGAGGGGCGCGCGCTGCCCGCGCATTCCGTACGGGTCCTCGGCGCGGGCCTCGCCGAGGCGCTCACCGCGGTGCACGGGCTGGGGCTCGTGCACCGCGACGTGAAGCCGTCGAACGTGCTGCTGACCGTCGACGGCCCGCGCCTGTTCGACTTCGGGATCGCGCGGGCCACCGACGGCACCGCCTCCCTCACCTCCACCGGCGTCTCCATCGGCTCGCCCGGCTACATGGCGCCCGAGCAGATCCTCGGCAAGGGCGTCACGGGCGCCGCCGACGTGTTCTCGCTCGGCGCGGTCCTCGTGTACGCGGCGACGGGCCGGTCCCCGTTCCTCGGCGACTCCTCGGCCGCGCTCCTCTACAAGGTCGTCCACGAGGAGCCGGAACTGGACGCCCTGAGCGGCGACTTGAAGGAGGTCGCGGCGGCCTGCCTGTCCAAGGAGGCGGCCGGCCGGCCCACCCCCGAGGAGGTCGCGCGCGTACTCGCCCCGGAGGGCGCGGCCCGGCTCGTCGCGGCCGGCTGGCTGCCCGGCGCGCTCGTCGAGCAGGTGTCGCGCAGCGCCGTGCAGCTCCTGGACCTGGACACGGCCGTCCCGGCGGGACCGGCCGAACCGGCGTCCGGGCCCGTGGGCTTCAGCAGCCCGTCGGTCACCGGCGGATCGCAGGCGGCCCCGCGGCCCGGGGTCTTCGGCCCGCCGGACCCCTCGTACGCGGCGTTGCCGCAGCCCAGGGAGGACGCCGAGGCCGGGGGCCAGGAGCAGGGGAAGGGGACGGCGGACGCCAAGCCGGGACGGCTCTCGGTCTCCGTGTCCGCGACCTCCGCCCCGACGAGCGCCGGCGGGCGCGGCCGCAAGGTGAGTTGCTCGGTGGCGCTGGCGGTGGCCGGGGCCATGGCCGCCGTCACCGTCGGCGGCATCGTGTTCCTGAACACCCGGACCGAGACGGGCGGCGGCGCCGACGCGGGCGCCGAGCCGCCCCCCGCCGCGACCGCCGCCCCCTCGAAGGCGCCGACCCCCAAGGGTGTGGTGCCGCCCTTCTACGTCGGCACGTGGGAGGGCAAGGCCACCGCGACCACCGCGCTGGGCGACGTCCAGTTCGACACGTACCGGGTGCGGATCAAGCAGGCCGCCGTCGGCAAGCGGCTCGGCACGGTGACCTCCACCGACCCGCTCGGCGTCACCTGCGTCGACGTCCTCACCCTCAAGTCGGCCTCCGCCACGGAGCTGATCGCCTCCGGCGCGGCGTCCCCCGACAACGGCGGCACCTGCGCCAAGGGCCCCCACACCGTGCACCTCGAGCGCGTCGGCAAGACCGTCAAGTACAGCTCCCAGTATCCGCAGGCCGGGAACCCGAAGGCCGATCTGAGCCGAGTGGAGCAGCCCTGAAGCGCAACAGCCTCAAGTGGGCCCTCCTGCTGCCGGGCGCCGCCGCGGGCGCCGGGTTCCTGAGCCAGTACCCGTACGGGATGCTCTACGTCGGCGCGCTCCTCGTGTGCGCCGTGCTCGCCGCCGCCGCGATCCTGCTCGGCGGCGTCTGGCACCGGGCGGGCGCCGCCGTGCTGGTCTGCGGGGCACTCCTCGTGCTGCCGCTGTTCGCCGGGTCCGCGCTCTACGAGGTGTACGTGAAGACGGCGGGGGAGCGGGTGCCCGCGGTCGTGCTCGACACGGGCGAGAAGCGGGGCGTGAAGCGGACGACCACGCTGTCCGTGTGCCGGGTCGTGGACGCCTCCGGGAAGATCACGGACCTGTCCGAACAGCAGAACTGTCACGGCCAGTTCGCCCCGCGCGAGCACGTCGTCCTCCACGAGGACCCGACCGGACTCCTCGACCCGTGGGTCGAGCCCGCCACCGGCGCCGGCACCGTCGACGGCCTGAACCTCGGCATCGCCGCCGCCCTCTTCGCCGCGGCCGGGCTCGGCACCTACTCCGCGGGCGTGCGCCGCCGGGGCGAGAAGGCGGCCCGGCCCGTCGGGCGGTACCGCGCGGGCGAGACGGTCGTCTGACGTGCCGGACCAGCTTCTCGTCCTGATCGCCGCCGCGTGGGGCGCCGCCGCCGGAGCGCTGCTGCCGCGCCCCGCGTACCGCCTGTCCGTCGAACCCGAGGACCCCTGGCGGTCCGCCCGGCCCGACGGGCGGCCCCTGCGCGGCTGGCTCGGCCCCCGGCCCGGGCCCCGCCCGCTCCTGCTCGCCGCGCTCACCGCCGCCGTCTGCGCCCTGCTCGCCGCCGCCACCGGCACCCGGCCCGAACTGGCCGCCTGGCTGCTGCTCGCGCCGCCCGCCGTGCTGCTCGCCACCGTCGACTTCGCCGTGCACCGGCTGCCCGACGTGCTCACCTACCCGCTCGCCGCCCTCGCCCTGCTCACGCTCGGCGGGGCCGCCGTCCTGCCCGAGGCCGGCGGGTCCTGGACCGGCGCGCTCCTCGGCGCCCTCGCCCTCGGCGGCGGCTACCTGCTGCTCCTGCTGGCCTACCCCAAGGGCATGGGCTTCGGCGACGTGAAGCTCGCGCTCGGGCTCGGCGCGGCGCTCGGCTGGTACGGCTGGGGCGTGCTGTTCCTCGGCGCGTTCGCCGGAGTCCTGTTCAACTCGCTGTACGCGCTCGTCCTCGTCGTCGCCCGGCGCGCGGGCCGCAAGACCGAGATCCCCTTCGGCCCCTTCATGATCCTGGGCGCCTACACGGGGGTTCTGCTGGGCGCCCTGGCCGCCTGACGTACGCTGAGTTTTCAGCTCAGCCGCGGTGCGCACGTGCCGCGAACACTCCGAAAGGGGCCCGCCCGGTGACCGAGAAGGCCGCGCTTCAGTCCGTCCTCGACCGCGCCGCCGACGGTGGGCGCATCACCCCCGAGGAGGCCGTCGCCCTGTACCGCGACGCGCCGCTGCACGCGCTCGGCTCCGCCGCCGACGCGATCCGCCGCCGCAAGTACGCGGGCATCGAGCACATCGCCACGTACATCATCGAGCGGAACATCAACTACACGAACGTCTGCGTGACGGCGTGCAAGTTCTGCGCCTTCTACGCGGCCCCCAAGGACACCAAGAAGGGCTGGACCCGCGACCTCGACGACATCCTGCGCCGCTGCGCGGAGACCGTCGAGCTGGGCGGCACCCAGATCATGTTCCAGGGCGGCCACCACCCGGACTACGGCGTCGAGTACTACGAGCACCACTTCTCGGCGATCAAGAAGGCCTTCCCGCAGCTCGTGATCCACTCGCTGGGCGCGTCCGAGATCGAGCACATGGCCCGCATCTCCAAGGTGTCGGTCGAGGAGGCCATCCAGCGCATCCACACCGCGGGTCTCGACTCGTTCGCGGGTGCCGGCGCCGAGCTGCTCCCGGAGCGCCCGCGCAAGGCCATCGCCCCGCTCAAGGAGTCCGGCGAGCGCTGGCTGGAGATCATGGAGGCGGCCCACAAGCTGGGCGTCGAGTCCACCTCCACGATGCTCATGGGCACCGGCGAGACCAACGCCGAGCGCATCGAGCACCTGCGCATGATCCGCGACGTGCAGGACCGGACGGGCGGCTTCCGGGCCTTCATCCCGTACACGTACCAGCCCGAGAACAACCACCTCAAGGGCCGCACGCAGGCCACGCTCTTCGAGTACCTGCGCATGATCGCGATCGCCCGGATCTTCCTGGACAACGTCCAGCACATCCAGGGCTCCTGGCTGACCACCGGCAAGGAGGTCGGCCAGCTGTCCCTGCACTACGGCGCCGACGACCTCGGCTCGATCATGCTGGAGGAGAACGTCGTCTCCTCGGCCGGTGCCAAGCACCGCTCGAACCGCATGGAGATCATCGAGCTCATCCGCAAGGCCGGCCGCGTCCCCGCGCAGCGCGCCACCACGTACGAGCACCTCGTCGTGCACGACGACCCGGCGAACGACCCGGTCGACGACCGCGTCTCCTCGCACATCTCCTCCATCGCGATCGAGGGCGGCACGGCGCACCCCGAGCTGAAGCTCGTCTCCTCCGACCAGGGCTGACGTGCGCACCCTGCACACCTGCGCCGCCGACGGGTCCGCCGTCCTCGTCGACGGCGAGCGCATCGCCGCGCTCGGCTCCGCCGGCGAACTGGTCGCGGCGCATCCCGGGGTACGGGTGCGGGAGTGGCCCGGCATCCTCACGCCCGGGCTGCTCAACCCGTACGGTCCCGAGATCCTCGAAGGCACCTACCACCCCGATCCCCGTGAGGCCGACACGTACGGGACGGCTCCGATCGGGGGCGAGCGGGCCCGCGCGATCTTCCGGGCCGATCCGTCGCGGGTCGGAGCGAGTGCGCGGCGCGGTGTCCAGCGACTGTTCGCCCACGGCACGGTCGCGATCGCCGGTGAGCTCAGGTCCCGGCCCGTCCTGGAGGTGGCCCAGCGCTCCGGCCTGGCCTTCGGGGCCCGCCCCGACCGCCTCCCCGGCCCGGTCTCCCTCTCCCCGCGCCCGATGGTCCTGCTCCCCGCCCTCGCGGTGGGCGGCCCGGCCCGCTTCGCGATCTTCGACGTCCCGTCCCGCGAGGAACTGGTGGCCCAGGGGGCCGGGACGTGTGTGGCGACGGTGGTGGCGGGCCGGCTGGTGTACCGGGGCCGTTGAGCCGGTCCTTTCATCTGGGGAAGGCGCGGCGAAGCCGCATGCCTTCCAGGGGCGCGGGGAACTGCGCGACCAGCCCCCACCGGCCCGCAGACGGAGTCAACGCGTGGTGATCACGGCGCAGTCCCGCGCCCCGTCACGGAACTCGACAGAGAACCGGCCTGGTTCCGACGGGCTGGGCCTGGGCGACGGGCTGGGGCACGTCTCAGGGAGCTGAATCGGCGTCGGCGACGGCGGAGCCGACCGCTCGGGCCCTGCCCCGTCCGTCGGGGCGACCCCACCCCCGAGCACCTGAGTCGCCCCGAACCCGCCGACGACCAGCACCCCCCACGCCCACACGAGAATCCGCCCCCGCACCGCCAAGCTCCCCACCCCTGAGTCAGATCCGCCCGGACGGGCCCAGCATCGCAGACGGGTCCCGGTCCGCCGGAGGTGAAGGGCGTGCTGCCACAATGCAGGGGTGACCCGTGCATCCTTGGACAAGCAGCCCCACGAAGTCGCCTCCATGTTCGACGACGTGGCGGAGAAGTACGACCTCACCAACGACGTGCTGTCCCTGGGACAGGCGCGGCTGTGGCGCAAGGAGGTCGCGAAGGCCGTCGACGCCCGCCCCGCGCAGAAGGTGCTCGATCTCGCGGCCGGCACGGCCACGTCCTCGCAGCCGTTCGTGCGGGCCGGCGCGTACGTCGTGCCCTGCGACTTCTCGCTCGGCATGCTGCGGGTCGGCAAGAAGCGGCACCCCTGGATGCCGTTCACGGCCGGCGACGGCACGAAGCTGCCGTTCAAGGACGACACGTTCGACGCGGTGACGATCTCCTTCGGGCTGCGCAACATCCAGGACACCGACCAGGCGCTGCGCGAGCTGTACCGGGTCACCAAGCCCGGCGGCCGCGTCGTCATCTGCGAGTTCAGCCACCCGACCTGGGCCCCGTTCCGCACGGTCTACACCGAGTACCTGATGCGCGCCCTGCCGCCCGTCGCCCGCGCCGTGTCCTCGAACCCGGACGCGTACGTCTACCTCGCCGAGTCGATCCGCGCCTGGCCGACCCAGCCCGAGCTCGCCGACCGCCTCAAGGGCGCCGGCTGGCAGAAGGTGGCCTGGCGCAACCTCACCGGCGGCGTCGTGGCCCTGCACCGCGGCATCAAGTAAGTCACGGCTCCCGTATTGCAGTTGACGGGAACCGGCCGACGGGAAAGATGAGTCCGTTGATTAGACGGTGACGACCGGTGACGGGGCGTCACCCGATCGTCCCCGGATCATCACGGAGCATCCCGATGGCGTCGCACTGCCCGCACTGTGGAGCCGAGGCTCCCGAAGAAGCCCGATTCTGCATGAGATGCGGGCGGGAACGGTCCGCGGGCGGGGGCCCGGAGAGCTCCGCCCCACCGCCGCCCCCACCCGCAGCACCCGCAGCACCCGCGGCACCTGTCACACCCCCGCCGAACGTCCCGCCGCCCGCCTACGCACCGGCGGCCCCCGCCCAGCCCTCCGCCTTCGGCGCCTTCATGGGCCGGGCCCTGCGCGGCGACTGGGCCGGCGCGGTGCAGGCCGCGCTGTGGCCGGTGGGCCTCGTGCTGTTCGCCGCCGTCGCCCTCGGCATCCCCTCGTACGGGCAGGACCCCGGCGACGTCGTGGTCGGCTTCGGCGACCGCATGCGCCTCGCCCTCGCCGTGCTGCTCCAGGGCGTCGGCGGCGGCCTCGAACTCTCCGCGGGCGGCTCGGGCGGCGGCGTCCCCGCGTACGACGGCAGCGATTACGGCAGCGGCGACTACGGCCCGAGCGGCTCCGGTTCCGCCGCGATCTCGGTCGTCCCGCTCCTGGTGACCGTCCTGTGGATCGTCGCGCTCGTCATCGGCACGCGCATGCTCCGCTCCCGCCTGTACGCGCGGGTCGTGCCCGGCGCCCCGGACGGCGCCACCAGCGGCCTGGAGGCCGCCGTGCGGGTCGCGATCGCGACGACGCTCGGGACGCTCGTCCTCGCCCTGTTCGCGCAGCCGGACATCGCCGAGGTGTCCGTGTCCTCGGCGCCGTTCCTGACGGTCGTGTGGACGCTGCTGCTCTCCCTGGTCGTCGCGGGCGGCGTCCTGCATGCCGACGACCTCAAAATGGGGGTCCCCCCTGCTCGAGCGGAGCCGAGAGCTTGGGGGAGGGTCGCCGCCGCGCGGCCGGGCGTGCGGATGACCGTGGGCGCCGTCGGCACGGCCGTGCGTGCCATGGGCCTCGTCCTCGTCGTCGCGCTCCTCCTCGGCTGGATCGGGCTCGCGATCTTCGGCGAGGGCGGCGGCTCCCCGTCGGACCTCGGCGACGAGGAGTTCGGCGGCTCCGATGCCGCCGGGGTGGGCACCTTCCTGATGCTGCTGCCCAACTTCGCGCTCGCCGTGCTCGGCCTGTGCTGGGGCGGGTCCCTGGAGGTCGAGGCGCGCGGCACCTCCGGCTTCGGAGGCGGCTACGAGAAGGAGTCGTTCGGCCTGTCCCGGCTCGGCGACGAACTCGGCTCCGGGTCCGTCGTGTACGCGCTCGGCGTCGGCCTCGTCTGCGCCCTGATCGTCGGCGTCGTCGCGGCCCGGCGCTCCGCCGACCGGCGCGAGCAGCTCCTGTCCGCCGGTGTCTTCTTCGGCCTGCTCCTGCTGCTCGCCGGGATCGGCGGTCTGGGCGCCGAGTTCCGCGGCGACATCGAGCTTCTGGGCACCGGGGCCGGGCAGTTCGACCTGGGGCTCGACGTGCCCGAGGTGCTGCTGTTCGGGCTGCTGTGGGTCGGCGGCGCCGCGCTCGTGGGCCCGCACGTGGCCCGCGCCCTGGGCCTCACCCCGTCCCCGACGCCCCCGGCGCCGGGCCCGTACTGGCCCCCGATGCCCCCGGCACAGGGGCCCGGCCCCATGCCCCCGGCCCCGGCCGCGTCCCCGATGCCCGCCCCGCCCGCGATCCCTGAACAGGCCCCGCAGGCCCCGCAGGATCCGCCGGCGCAACCGCCCGTGCCGCTCCAGAAGTCCCCGGAGGACGCTCCGGCCCCGCAGCAGCCGGACCAGCCCGGGCAGGCCGAACAGGTCCAGGCACCCCAGCAGACCCCGCACACCCCGTTCCCGGCCCCCGCACCCGCGCCGCAGGCCCCGTACGACCCCCACACCATCGGCCTCGTCTCCACCCCGCCCCACGACGGAACCCAGCCCCAGCCGCCCCGCAACAACCGCCGCCGCGCCTGGATCTGGGTGGCCACGCTCGCCGGGGCGCTCGTGATCGGCGGCGGCTCCGCGGCCGGTGTCGTGCTGCTCCACGACGACGGGGGCGGCGCGAAGAAGGGTGACGGCAAGGGCGCGAGCGCACAGGGAGCACCCTCTGCTCAGCAGTCGCAGGAGGCACAGGAGTCGCCGGACGCACAGCAGTCCGCCGACGCCTCCGCCGTGACGCCCTCGGACACGGCCGCCGCCACGGCAACCGCCACCGGCGAACCGACCGACCTGCCGACCGCTCCCGCCGGCTACCACCAGGTCTACGACGAACTGGGCTTCTCCTTCGCCGTCCCCGAGGTCTGGGACCGTCAGGGCGTCAAGAACGGCAGCCAGGTCACGTACGCGGGCAGCACCGGCATGTCGGGCTACCTGGTCGGCGTCATCCCGGACGCCGGTTACACCTCGTACGACAACATGCTGCTGATGGAGAAGCGCCTCGAGGCGGACAAGAACAAGAAGAACTACCAGCGTCTCGAGCTGGAGCGGAACACCTTCCAGGGGCGTGCGGGGGCCCGTTGGGAGTACACCTACGAGGACGCCTCCGGGACCACGGTCCACGGCATCGACCAGGCGTACGTGGCCGCCGGCGGCACCGAGTACGCGATCCTGCTCACCGCCCCGGAGCCGGACTGGACCTCGGCACAGGAGATGTACCGGATCGCGCTCGACTCCTGGCGGCTCACGGACACGGACTGAGCGACAGGAGTCCGGCTACAGCTCCAGACGGAAGCAGTGCCCGCGGCGCCCGGTCGGCGTCACGAACGTCTCGGCGAGATCCATGCCGAGCCGCTTCGTGACCGCTATGGACCGGGCGTTGCGCGCGTCGACCATCGCGACGACGCTCGGCACCCCGGCCGCCCGCACCCGCTCCAGCGTGGCGAGCGCCGCGGAGGTCGCGTAGCCGCGCCCCCAGTGGGCACGCCCGAGCCGCCAGCCGATCTCTATCTGCCCGGCCGGACCCCACGCGTGCGGCCACGGCTGGGCGCCCGTGAAGCCGACGACCTCGCCCGCGCCGTCCGTCATCGTCCACAGGCAGAAGCCGTGCTCGGCGTCGTGCATCCGCTGGCGCGCCGTCAGCTCCTCGTACACGGACAGCTCGGCGGAGGCGCCCCCGTGGAACTCCATCACGTCGGGGTCGTCGAACACCCGGTGCCAGGCGAAGGCGTCCTCGTGGGTGGGGACCCGCAGATCCACGGCGGGCAGAACTCGAGTCATGGGCTGACCCTTCGGTCGGTGAGCGGTGCCGCCAAATAGACTGCCCATGTCCGTGCCGGACGGCACACCGTTTTCGACCCTTGGGGAGAACCCGCCGTGACCGAGCAGCCCAAGCCCCTCTCCGAGCACAGCGCAGACGTCATCGTCGTCGGGGCAGGACCGGCGGGCTCGGCGACCGCCTACCACCTGGCGAAGGCGGGTCTGGACGTCCTGCTCCTGGAGAAGACGGCGTTCCCGCGCGAGAAGGTCTGCGGCGACGGCCTCACCCCGCGCGCCACCAAGCAGCTCGTCGCCATGGGCATCGACATCTCCGAAGAGGCCGGCTGGCTGCGCAACAAGGGGCTGCGCATCATCGGCGGCGGCGTCCGCCTCCAGCTCGACTGGCCGGAGCTCGCCTCGTACCCGGACTACGGACTGGTGCGCAAGCGCGACGACTTCGACGAGCAGCTGGCCCGCCAGGCCCAGAAGGCGGGCGCGCGCCTGTACGAGCGGTGCAACGTGGGCGCGCCCATCACGGACGAGCGCACCGGCCGCATCACCGGCGTGCACGCCAAGCTGGGCGAGGAGAAGACGCCGACCACCTTCCACGCCCCGCTCGTCGTCGCCGCCGACGGCAACTCGACGCGTCTGTCGCTCGGCATGGGCCTGCACCGCCGCGAGGACCGCCCGATGGGCGTCGCGGTCCGCACGTACTTCGAGTCGCCGCGCCACGACGACGACTACCTGGAGTCCTGGCTGGAGCTGTGGGACCGGCGCGGCCCGGGCGAGGACCGGCTGCTGCCCGGCTACGGCTGGATCTTCGGCATGGGCGACGGCACGTCGAACGTGGGCCTCGGCATCCTCAACTCCTCCAAGGCCTTCCGCGAGCTGGACTGGCGTGAGGTCCTCAAGGCCTGGTGCGCGTCCATGCCGGAGGACTGGGGCTACACGCCGGAGAACATGACGACGCCGATCCGCGGCGCCGCCCTCCCCATGGCCTTCAACCGCCAGCCGCACTACACCAAGGGCCTGCTCCTGGTCGGCGACGCGGGCGGCCTGGTCAACCCGTTCAACGGCGAGGGCATCGCGTACGCCATGGAGTCCGGGCAGATCGCCGCCGACGTCATCGTGCAGGCCCACGCCCGCGCGACGGACGCCCAGCGCGAACTGGCCCTCCAGCGCTACCCGAAGGTCCTCAAGGACACCTACGGCGGCTACTACACGCTGGGCCGCGCCTTCGTGAAGCTCATCGGCAACCCCAAGGTCATGAAGATCGCGACGCAGCGCGGCCTGACCCACCCGGTCCTGATGAAGTTCACGCTGAAGATGCTGGCGAACCTGACGGACCCGACGGGCGGCGACGCGATGGACCGCATCATCAACGGTCTGAGCAAGGTCGCCCCGAAGGCCTGACGGGCCTGACAGGTCTGACAGACCTGGCGGCCTGGCCTGATTTGTCCTCGCCGGGTGCTCGGGCGCAGGGTGGACGCATGATTCTCATCGTCGTGAAGTTCACCGCCAAGCCCGAGCACGCCGGCTCCTGGCTGGAGAAGACGGCCGCGTTCACCGCCGCCACCCGCGCGGAGGAGGGCAACCTCTTCTTCGACTGGTCCCGCAGTGTCGAGGACCCGAACCAGTTCGTCCTCGTCGAGGGCTTCCGGGACGCGGCGGCGGGCGCCGCCCACGTCGCCACCGACCACTTCAAGGCCGGCCTGGAGTCGATGGCCCCGCTGATCGCCCGCACCCCGGAGATCATCCACTGCGACATCCCGAACGAGGGCTTCGGCCCGATGGGCGAACTGGCCGTCGAGGACTGACCCTTACGCCCCCGGTCGTGCCGGTTGCGCCGGTTGCGGCTTTTCACGGCAAAGGCCGCCGTGCCCCTTTCGTAGGGTACGGCGGCCTTCGTCGTATGTGTGCGGGTGCCTCAGAGGACGCGGACCGCGCCGCTCGCCGGGTATCCGGACAGGTCCTGGATGACGACGCCCTTCGAGGGGTTCGCGGCGTCCAGGTACTGGCCGTTGCCGATGTAGACACCGACGTGGTACGCCGAGCCGGCGCCGCCCCAGTACAGGAGGTCGCCCACCTGGATGTTGGAGAGGGAGACCGGGGTGCCGAAGGTGGACTGCTCCTGCGAGGTGCGGGGCAGGTCCACGCCGGCCTGGCGGAACGCGGCCTGGGTCAGACCGGAGCAGTCCCAGGAGTTGGGGCCGGTGCCGCCCATGACGTAGGCGTCGCCGAGCTGGGCCTTCAGGAAGCCGATGACGGCGCCCACGGAGCCGCTGGCGGGCGCGGGGGCGTCGGCCGTGGCGGACGCGGTGGAGAGCGTGCTGCGCTCGCTGGAGCGGGACGCGGCGGCCTCGGCGGCTTCGCGCTCGGCCTTCGCCTTGGCGGCGGCCTCGGCCTTCTTCTTGGCCTCCGCCTTCTTCTCGGCGGCGAGCTGGTCCTTCTTCGCCTGGTCGGCGGCCTTGGCGAACGCCTCGTCGCGCTCGGCCTGGAGCTGGTAGTTCGCCGCGGCCTGCTGCGTGGCGTCCGCCGACTCGGCGACCTGCGAGGCGAGGTCGGAGGTCAGCGTGGGCAGCTCGATGGTCTGCGTGACCGGCTCGGCAGCGTTCGCCGCACCGGACGCACCAGCCACTGCCAGGGTGCTGAGGACGCCACCGGTAACTCCGGCGCGCAGGGCCAGCTTCGAGGCGCTGCGGCGGGGCTTCCGGTGGCTGGGTATGTGAGCGGTGTGGGACATGAGTACAACCGCTATCAGGGCTTCACCGTTCCCTTCAAGAAACGTGTGGTGCGCCACAGTTGTGAAACCGAGACGTGAATCCCGGGCGTGGCGGCCCTTATTGACGCCGTAACGGGCAATCCGGACAGGGCCGCACAACGCTGTGATCATTGGCTTTCTGTGATACGCCCGAATTGCCCGACGCTTACCACTCGTTGAGGCCGTTGGCCAAGCCCGGTTTCCGAGCCGTTACGTAGCACGTGACGCAGGTCACACAGATACCCCTAAGGGGAGTGCTCGCGTCCACCTAGGGACCTCCGGGTCCCCCTGATGTGTGAACGGGATCCACTATCAGCCAGTGGCGTCCAGCACCAATTTGCCTGCCGAGGCACTGGCTTGATAGTGCACCGAGCCTTCTGCCAGCAGTAACGCGGCAAGTTGTCACCTCTGGTGATCACTCAGGTGCTTCGCGTGTGAAGATCACCGCTCATCCGACTTCATGATCCTTCGTCAGGTGGTGGAGATCACAAACTAGTTGGCGCACCCCGTGTCGCAGATCACAGAGTCCCGGGCATAGGATGCGGGACACGTCGGGCTTGTGACCTGCTTCACATGTAAGCGATCTTCGGATCGCGCGCAGGGGAAGGGGGGTCCCGAGTCCGTTGCAACCGCCAGCAGTCAGCGCCGACTGAGAGGAGCGAGGAGCGGTGAACGCGTATGCGCCCATCCTCGTACTGGGAGCCCTCGGGGCAGGCTTTGCGATCTTCTCCGTGGTCATGGCCACGCTTATCGGTCCAAAGCGGTATAACCGGGCGAAGCTCGAAGCGTACGAGTGCGGCATCGAGCCCACCCCCACGCCGGCCGGCGGCGGGCGCTTCCCCATCAAGTACTACCTGACGGCGATGCTCTTCATCGTCTTCGACATCGAGATCGTCTTCCTCTACCCCTGGGCCGTCTCCTTCGACGCCCTGGGGCTTTTCGGGCTCGTGGAGATGCTGCTCTTCGTGCTCACCGTCTTCGTCGCCTACGCGTACGTGTGGCGGCGCGGCGGCCTGGAATGGGACTGAGCCCCCGTACAGGGGAGGACAGGAGCCACTGAGCTATGGGACTCGAAGAAAAGCTGCCGAGCGGATTCCTTCTGACCACCGTCGAGCAGGCCGCGGGATGGGTGCGCAAGTCGTCCGTCTTCCCCGCCACGTTCGGGCTCGCCTGCTGCGCCATCGAGATGATGACGACCGGCGCGGGCCGCTACGACCTGGCGCGGTTCGGCATGGAGGTGTTCCGCGGATCGCCCCGCCAGGCGGACCTGATGATCGTCGCCGGACGCGTGAGCCAGAAGATGGCCCCCGTCCTGCGCCAGGTCTACGACCAGATGCCCAACCCCAAGTGGGTCATCTCCATGGGTGTCTGCGCCTCGTCCGGCGGGATGTTCAACAACTACGCGATCGTGCAGGGCGTCGACCACGTCGTGCCGGTGGACATCTACCTGCCCGGCTGCCCGCCGCGGCCCGAGATGCTGATGGACGCGATCCTCAAGCTCCATCAGAAGATCCAGACCTCCAAGCTCGGCGTGAACGCCGAGGAGGCGGCCCGCGAGGCGGAGGAAGCGGCGCTCAAGGCGCTCCCGACGATCGAGATGAAGGGGCTGCTGCGGTGAGCGGCGAGAACAACGGGGTGAACCCCGAGAAGGACCTCAGCGCCTCCAACCTCCCGGGGCAGCGAGGCGACCAGGGCGAGGAGATCCGCGTCCAGCGCGGCATGTTCGGCGCCAACAACGGTGGCGATACGTCGGGTTACGGCGGACTTGTCCGCTCGATCCGGCTGCCCGGCGAGGCCGTCCGCCCCTACGGCGGCTGGTTCGACGAGGTGGCCGACGAGCTGGAGGGCGCCCTGGAGGAACAGGGCCTCGTCCCCGAGAACGCCATCGACAAGACGGTCGTCGACCGCGACGAGCTCACCTTCCACATCGAGCGCGAGCACCTGGTGCGGGTCGCCCAGACCCTGCGCGACGACCCGGCGCTCCGCTTCGAGCTGTGCACCGGCGTCTCCGGCGTGCACTACCCCGGAGACAAGGGCCGCGAGCTGCACTGCGTGTACCACCTGCGCTCGCTCACCCACGGCCGGCTGATCCGCCTCGAGGTCTCGCTGCCGGACACGGACCCGCACGTCCCGTCCCTGGTCTCCGTGTATCCCACGAACGACTGGCACGAGCGCGAGACGTACGACTTCTTCGGCATCGTCTTCGACGGCCACCCCGCGCTGACGCGGATCATGATGCCGGACGACTGGCAGGGCTTCCCGCAGCGCAAGGACTACCCACTCGGCGGCATCCCCGTCGAGTACAAGGGCGCCCAGATCCCGGCTCCGGACCAGCGGAGGTCGTACAGCTGATGTCTACTCCTTCTGCATCGCCCCGCGAGACCACCGAAGGTGCCGTCTACACGGTCACCGGCGGAGACTGGGACGAGGTCGTCCAGTCCGCGGTCAAGTCCGACGACGAGCGCATCATCGTCAACATGGGTCCCCAGCACCCCTCCACGCACGGCGTGCTGCGGCTGATCCTGGAGATCGACGGCGAGACGGTCACCGAGGCCCGCTGCGGCATCGGCTACCTGCACACGGGCATCGAGAAGAACCTCGAGTACCGGACGTGGACGCAGGGCACCACGTTCGTGACCCGCATGGACTACCTGACGCCGTTCTACAACGAGACGGCGTACTGCCTCGCCGTCGAGAAGCTGCTCGGCATCACCGACGAGATCCCCGACCGGGCCTCGGTCATCCGCGTGCTCCTCATGGAGCTGAACCGGATGTCCTCCCACCTCGTCGCCATCGCCACCGGAGGCATGGAGCTCGGCGCGACCACGATCATGATCTACGGCTTCCGTGATCGTGAACTGATTCTCGACATCTACGAGCTCATCACCGGCCTGCGCATGAACCACGCGTACATCCGGCCCGGCGGACTCGCCCAGGACCTGCCGCCCGGCGCGGTGGACCAGCTGCGCGAGTTCGTGAAGAAGATGAAGAAGAACCTGCCGGAGTACGACAAGCTCGCCACCGGCAACCCCATCTTCAAGGCCCGTATGCAGGACGTCGGCTACCTCGACCTGGCCGGCTGCATGGCCCTCGGCGCCACCGGACCGATCCTGCGCTCGGCGGGCCTGCCGCACGACCTGCGCAAGACCGACCCGTACTGCGGCTACGAGAACTACGACTTCGAGATCCCGACCGCCGACACCTGCGACTCCTACGGACGCTTCCTGATCCGCCTGGAGGAGATGCGCCAGTCGCTGCGCATCGTCGAGCAGTGCCTGGACCGGCTCGCCCCGGGCCCGGTCATGGTCGGCGACAAGAAGATCGCCTGGCCCGCCCAGCTGGCCCTCGGGCCCGACGGGCTCGGCAACTCGCTCGACCACATCAAGAACATCATGGGCACCTCCATGGAGGCCCTCATCCACCACTTCAAGCTGGTGACCGAGGGCTTCCGCGTCCCGCCGGGACAGGCGTACGCCGCCGTGGAGTCGCCCAAGGGCGAGCTCGGGGTGCACGCCGTGTCCGACGGCGGCACCCGCCCCTTCCGGGTCCACTTCCGCGACCCGTCCTTCACCAACCTGCAGGCCATGGCGGCGATGTGCGAGGGCGGCCAGGTCGCCGACGTCATCGTCGCCGTCGCCTCCATCGACCCCGTGATGGGAGGCGTCGACCGGTGACCACCAGTTCTTCGGAGCAGGGCGTCAGCCTGGGCATGCCGCAACTGCCCGCGCCCGCTTACCCGGACGACGTCCGCGCCCGCCTGGAGGCCGACGCGCGCGAGATCATCGCCCGCTACCCCGGCTCCCGCTCGGCGCTCCTGCCGATGCTGCACCTCGTGCAGGCGGAGGAGGGGCACGTCACGCGCACCGGCATGCAGTTCTGCGCCGACCTGCTCGACCTCACCACCGCCGAGGTCACCGCGGTCGCGACCTTCTACACGATGTACCGCAGGAAGCCGAGCGGCGACTACCAGGTCGGCGTCTGCACCAACACCCTGTGCGCGGTCATGGGCGGCGACGCCATCTTCGAGACGCTCCAGGAGCACCTCGGCGTCGGCAACAACGGCACCACCGAGGACGGCAAGATCACGCTGGAGCACATCGAGTGCAACGCCGCTTGTGATTTCGCTCCCGTGGTGATGGTCAACTGGGAGTTCTTCGACAACCAGACGCCGGAGTCCGCCACCCGGCTCGTCGACGACCTGCGCGCCGGCGCCGAGGTGTCGCCCACCCGCGGCGCCCCGCTGTGCACCTTCAAGGAGACCGCGCGCATCCTCGCCGGCTTCCCCGACGCGCGCGAGGGCGCCGTCGAGGCCGGCGGCAGCGCGGGCCCCGCCTCGCTCGTCGGCCTGCGCCTGGCCAAGGGCGAGACCCCGCCCGCCCGCGTGGTCCACCCGCGCGCGGCGGCGCCCGAGGGCGAACAGCCCCACGAGCCCTCGCCCACGGAACACCTGAGCTCGCACGACGCGCCGCAGGACACATCGGCCTCCGACCCCGACCACCCAGCGGGTCCGACCGCCGAGGAGGGGGAGTGATGACCTTGGCAGCCGAGATCGAGAACAACGAGTCCAGCCCCGAGAAGCTGCTCGCGCCGGTCCTGTCGGCGTTCTGGGACGAGGACCGGTCCTGGTCCCTGGACGTCTACCGCCGGCACGAGGGCTACGAGGGACTGCGCAAGGCCCTCGCGATGACACCGGACGACCTCATCGCCTACGTGAAGGACTCGGGCCTGCGCGGACGCGGCGGCGCGGGCTTCCCCACCGGCATGAAGTGGCAGTTCATCCCGCAGGGCGACGGCAAGCCCCACTACCTCGTCGTCAACGCCGACGAGTCGGAGCCGGGCACCTGCAAGGACATCCCGCTCCTGTACGCCAACCCGCACAGCCTCATCGAGGGCATCGTGATCGCCTGCTACGCGATCCGCTCGGAGCACGCCTTCATCTACCTGCGCGGCGAGGTCGTCCCCGTACTGCGCCGTCTGCACGAGGCCGTCCGCGAGGCCTACGAAGCCGGCTTCCTCGGCGAGAACGTCCTGGGATCCGGCCTCAACCTGGAACTCACCGTGCACGCGGGCGCCGGCGCGTACATCTGCGGTGAGGAGACCGCGCTCCTGGACTCGCTCGAGGGCCGCCGCGGCCAGCCGCGACTGCGTCCCCCCTTCCCGGCCGTCGCGGGCCTGTACGCGTGCCCCACTGTCGTGAACAACGTCGAGTCCATCGCCTCGGTTCCCGCGATCGTGAACCGCGGCAAGGACTGGTTCAAGTCGATGGGCAGCGAGAAGTCCCCGGGCTTCACGCTCTACTCGCTCAGCGGCCACGTCGCCTCGCCCGGCCAGTACGAGGCGCCGCTCGGCATCACGCTGCGCCAGCTGCTCGACATGAGCGGGGGCATGCGGCCGGGCCACCGCCTCAAGTTCTGGACCCCGGGCGGCAGTTCCACCCCGATGTTCACCGAGGAGCACCTCGACGTGCCCCTCGACTACGAGGGCGTCGGCGCCGCCGGATCCATGCTCGGCACCAAGGCCCTGCAGTGCTTCGACGAGACGACCTGCGTCGTGCGCGCCGTCACCCGCTGGACCGAGTTCTACGCCCACGAGTCCTGCGGCAAGTGCACGCCTTGCCGCGAAGGCACCTACTGGCTCGTCCAGTTGCTGCGCGACATCGAGGCCGGCAAGGGCTCCATGGACGACCTCGACAAGCTGAACGACATCGCCGACAACATCAACGGCAAGTCGTTCTGCGCCCTCGGCGACGGCGCCGCCTCGCCGATCTTCTCCTCGCTCAAGTACTTCCGCGACGAGTACGAGCAGCACATCACGGGCAAGGGCTGCCCCTTCGACCCGGCCAAGTCGACCCTGTGGGCCGACCAGCACCGCACGGAGGTGAACGCATGACTGTGACCACGGGCGCTCCCTCCGGGGGCGGCGCGGCGGCGGTCCCGCCCGAGGACCTCGTCTCGTTGACGATCGACGGCATCGAGATCAGCGTCCCCAAGGGGACCCTGGTCATCCGCGCCGCCGAACTGCTCGGCATCGAGATCCCCCGGTTCTGCGACCACCCGCTCCTCGACCCGGCCGGCGCCTGCCGCCAGTGCATCGTCGAGGTCGAGGGCCAGCGCAAGCCGATGGCCTCCTGCACGATCACCTGCACCGACGGCATGGTCGTCAAGAGCCAGCTCTCCTCCCCGGTCGCCGAGAAGGCGCAGAAGGGGGTCATGGAGCTGCTGCTCATCAACCACCCCCTGGACTGCCCGGTCTGCGACAAGGGCGGCGAGTGCCCGCTGCAGAACCAGGCGATGTCGCACGGACAGGCCGACTCCCGCTTCGAGGGCAGGAAGCGCACCTACGAGAAGCCGGTCGCGATCTCCACCCAGGTGCTGCTCGACCGCGAGCGGTGCGTCCTGTGCGCCCGCTGCACCCGCTTCTCGAACCAGATCGCGGGCGACCCGATGATCGAGCTGATCGAGCGCGGCGCGCTCCAGCAGGTCGGCACCGGCGAGGGCGACCCCTTCGAGTCGTACTTCTCCGGGAACACCATCCAGATCTGCCCGGTCGGCGCGCTCACCTCGGCGGCGTACCGATTCCGCTCCCGGCCCTTCGACCTCGTCTCCTCGCCGTCGGTGTGCGAGCACTGCGCGGGCGGCTGCGCCACCCGCACCGACCACCGGCGCGGCAAGGTCATGCGCCGCCTCGCGGCCAACGACCCCGAGGTCAACGAGGAGTGGATCTGCGACAAGGGCCGCTTCGGCTTCCGGTACGCGCAGAAGCCCGACCGGCTCACCACGCCGCAGGTGCGGGACGCGGAGACCGGCGAACTGCGCGCCGCGTCCTGGCCGGAGGCCCTGGAGGCCGCCGCGCGCGGGCTCACCGAGGCGCGCGGCCGGGCCGGTGTCCTCACCGGCGGCCGGCTCACCGTCGAGGACGCCTACGCGTACAGCAAGTTCACCCGGGTCGCGCTCGCCACGAACGACATCGACTTCCGCGCGCGCGTGCACAGCGGCGAGGAGTCCGACTTCCTCGCCGCGCGCGTGGCCGGACGGGGCCGCGACCTCGACGGCAGCGGCGTCACGTACACGAAGCTGGAGCAGGCGCCCGCCGTGCTGCTCGTCGGCTTCGAGTCCGAGGAGGAGGCGCCCGGCGTCTTCCTGAAGCTCCGCAAGGCGTGGCGTCAGCACGGCCAGAAGGTGTTCTCGCTGGCCACGCACGAGACGCGCGGCCTGGAGAAGGCCGGCGGCACGCTGCTGCCGGCCGCGCCCGGCACCGAGACCGAGTGGCTGGACGCGCTCGCCTCCGGTGTCGGCCTGGAGACCGGGGGAGCGGCCGCCGCCGAGGCGCTGCGCTCCGACGGCGCGGTCATCGTCGTCGGCGAGCGGCTCGCGGCCGTCGCGGGCGGCCTCACCGCCGCCGTACGGGCCGCGTCCGCGACCGGCGCGCAGCTGGTGTGGATCCCGCGCCGGGCCGGTGAGCGCGGCGCGATCGAGGCCGGCGCGCTGCCCTCGCTCCTGCCGGGCGGCCGCCCCGCGACCGACCCGCGCGCGCGGGAGGAGGTCGCCTCCGTGTGGGGCGTCGCCGAACTCCCGCACAGCTACGGGCGCGACACGGGCCAGATCGTGGAGGCCGCCGCGGGCGGCGCGCTGCGGGCCCTCGTGGTGGCCGGCGTCGAGATCGCCGACCTGCCCGACCCGGCACGCGCGCGTGAAGCACTTCACGAGGTCGGCTTCCTGGTCTCCCTGGAGCAGCGGCCGAGCGAGGTCACCGAGCACGCCGACGTCGTCCTCCCGGTGGCCGCGGTCGCCGAGAAGGCGGGCACGTTCCTCAACTGGGAGGGCCGGGCGCGGATGTTCGAGGCCGCGCTCAAGCCGGACCAGATGACCCGCACCCTGGCGCCGACCGATCTGCGGGTGCTCCAGATGCTCGCCGACGCCATGGACGTCCACCTGGGCCTGCCGGACCTGCGCTCGGCCCGCTCCGAGCTGGACCGGCTCGGCTCCTGGGACGGGCCGCACGCCACGGAGCCGCTGGAGACCGCCGCTCCGGCCCCGCGGCCCGCCGCGGGCGAGGCCGTCCTCGCCGGGCACCGGCTGCTGCTCGACCAGGGCCGCCTCCAGGAGGGCGACGACGCGCTCGCCGGCACCCGGCACGCCGCCCACGCGCGCGTGTCGGCCGCGACGGCCGCCGAGGCGGGCGTCAAGGACGGCGACGTCCTCGCGGTCACCGGAAAGACCGGCACCGTCGCACTGCCGCTCCAGGTCACGCAGATGCCCGACCGGGTCGTCTGGCTCCCGCTGAACTCCGTGGGCGGCGGCGTCGCCTCGGACACGGGCGCCGTTCCCGGCGACCTGGTGAAGATCGGCCCGGCCGTCGCCGCCGGCGCCCCGGAGGTGGAGTCATGAGCCCGACGGCACTGAACCAGCTCGCCCTCGAAGACCTGTCGATGTTCGGCCGCGACCCCTGGTGGCTGGTCGTCATCAAGGCGGTGTTCTGCTTCGCCTTCCTGATGGTGACCGTGCTGTTCTCCATCGTGTGGGAGCGCAAGGTCGTCGCCTGGATGCAGCTGCGCATCGGCCCGAACCGGCACGGCCCCTGGGGCATGCTCCAGTCGCTCGCCGACGGCATCAAGCTGATGCTCAAGGAAGACGTCATCGTCAAGCGCGCGGACAAGGTCGTCTACGTCCTCGCGCCGATCGTCGCGGCCATCCCGGCCTTCATGGCGATCGCGGTGATCCCCTTCGGGCCCGCCGGCAACGAGATCTCGATCTTCGGCACGCGCACCACGATGCAGCTCACCGACCTGCCGATCGCGATGCTCTACGTCCTCGCGGTCGCCTCGGTCGGCATCTACGGCATCGTCCTCGCCGGCTGGTCCTCGGGCTCCACGTACCCGCTGCTCGGCGGCCTGCGCTCGTGCGCGCAGATGATCTCCTACGAGATCGCGATGGGCGCCGCGTTCGCCTCGGTCTTCCTGTACTCGGGCTCGATGTCCACCTCGGAGATCGTCGCCCAGCAGCACGACCGCTGGTACATCGTGCTGCTGCCCGTCTCGTTCCTCATCTACATCGTCACGATGGTCGGCGAGACGAACCGCGCCCCGTTCGACATGCCGGAGTCCGAGGGCGACCTCGTGGGCGGCTTCAACACCGAGTACTCGTCCATCAAGTTCGCGATGTTCATGCTCGCCGAGTACGTGAACATGGTGACGGTCTCCGCGGTGTCCGTGACGCTCTTCCTGGGCGGCTGGCGCGCGCCGTGGCCGATCTCCACGTTCTGGGAGGGCGCGAACCACGGCTGGTGGCCGATGCTCTGGTTCGTCGTCAAGGTCCAGCTGCTGCTGTTCTTCTTCATCTGGCTGCGCGGCACGCTCCCGCGCGTGCGCTACGACCAGCTGATGAAGCTCGGCTGGAAGGTCCTCATCCCGGTCTCCGTGGTGTGGCTGATGCTCGTCGCCACCGTGCGGACGCTGCAGAACGAGAACTACGACTTCGCCGAGATCGCCCTCTACGTCGGCGGCGGCATCCTCGTGCTCCTGCTGCTCTCGTTCGTCGTGGACATCTTCCGCGACCGCGGCGCCAAGCAGGCCGAGGCCGAGGCGGCGGCGAAACCCGCGGCCTTCGACCCGATGGCGGGCGGCTTCCCGGTGCCACCGCTGCCCGGACAGTCCCTGCCGCCCGTGCCACGCCGACGCTCGCGCCGTGACCGCGAGTTGATTGTCAGTGGTGGCCCCGATACTCAGAGTGACGAGTCACTCGGCGGATCTCGCGACGGAAAGGAGGCGTCCGATGGCTGACGAGAAGAACGAGAAGAACGAGAAGGACACCGCGCCGGGGTTCATGAACCCTGTCGCCGGCTTCGGCGTGACCTTCAAGGCCATGTTCAAGAAGCGGCTGACCGAGCAGTACCCGGAGCAACCGAAGACCACTGCTCCCCGCTTCCACGGCAGGCACCAGCTCAACCGCCATCCGGACGGCCTGGAGAAGTGCGTCGGCTGCGAGCTGTGCGCCTGGGCCTGCCCGGCGGACGCCATCTACGTGGAGGGCGCGGACAACACGGAGGAGGAGCGCTACTCCCCGGGAGAGCGCTACGGCCGCGTCTACCAGATCAACTACGCCCGCTGCATCCTGTGCGGCCTGTGCATCGAGGCGTGCCCCACGCGCGCGCTGACGATGACGAACGAGTTCGAACTCGCCGACAGCAGCCGGGCCAACCTGATCTACACGAAGGAGCAGCTGCTCGCCGGCCTCGAGGAGGGCATGGTCGACAGCCCGCACTCGATCTTCCCGGGCATGGACGAGCAGGACTACTACCGGGGCCTGGTGACCGAGGCCGCGCCCGGCACCGAGCGCCAGGTCGCGGTCTCCAAGGGCGAACGGCCGGAGGAACAGGGGGCCGACGCATGAGCGCTCAACTCGCCGCCTACACAACCTCCACCGGCGAGGCCTTCCAGTTCTGGGTCCTCGGCACCGTCGCCGTCATCGGCGCCCTGTGCACGATCCTGATGAAGAAGGCCGTGCACAGCGCGCTGTGCCTGGCCGGGACCATGATCATCCTCGCGGTGTTCTACCTGGCCAACGGCGCGTACTTCCTGGGCATCGTCCAGATCGTCGTCTACACGGGCGCGATCATGATGCTGTTCCTCTTCGTGGTCATGCTCGTCGGCGTCACCGCCGCCGACTCCCTGAAGGAGACCATCAAGGGGCAGCGCTGGCTGGCCGCCCTGTGCGGGATCGGCTTCGGCGTCCTGCTGATCGCGGGGATCGGGAACGCGTCGCTGACGCAGTTCACCGGCCTGGGCCAGGCGAACGCGAACGGGAACGTGGAGGGCCTCGCCGCCCTCATCTTCACCAAGTACGTGTTCGCCTTCGAGATCACCGGTGCCCTGCTCATCACGGCGACCGTCGGCGCGATGGTGCTCACGCACCGGGAGCGCACCGAGCGGGCCAAGACCCAGCGCGAGCTGGCCGAGCAGCGCGTCCGCGAGGGCAAGCACCTGCCGCCGCTGCCCGCCCCCGGCGTCTACGCCCGGCACAACGCGGTGGACATCGCGGGCCTGCTGCCCGACGGCACCCCGTCGGAGCTCACGGTCATGCAGACGCTGCGCGAGCGCGGCCAGATCCGGGACGTGTCCGGTGAGGCGCTCAGCGACCTCAAGGCCCTGGAGCAGCGTTCGGCCGAGCGGCTGGAGCGCGACTCCCGCGACAAGGCAGAGGAGGCGTCGAAGTGAATCCGGTCAACTACCTGTATCTCGCGGCCCTGTTGTTCACGATCGGCGCCACCGGCGTGCTCATCAGGCGGAACGCGATCGTCGTGTTCATGTGCATCGAGCTGATGCTGAACGCGTGCAACCTCGCGTTCGTCGCGTTCTCCCGGATGCACGGCAATCTCGACGGCCAGATCATCGCGTTCTTCACGATGGTCGTCGCCGCCGCGGAGGTCGTGGTCGGGCTCGCGATCATCGTGTCGCTGTTCCGTACCCGCCACTCGGCCTCGGTCGACGACGCCGGCCTGATGAAGCTGTAAGGGGTCGCAACCAGTGGAGAACTTGATTGCGCTGCTGGTAGCGGCGCCACTGCTCGGAGCGGCCGTCCTGCTCTGCGGCGGGCGGGCACTGGACCGGGTGGGTCATCTGCTCGGCACCGTGTTCGCGGCCGCCTCCTTCGTGATCGCCGTCGTGCTCTTCTCCGATCTGCTGGGCAAGGGCCCGGAGGACCGCACGCTCGCCCAGCACCTGTTCAGCTGGATCCCCGTCGAGGGCTTCCAGGCGGACGTCGCGTTCCAGCTCGACCAGCTGTCGATGACGTTCGTGCTGCTGATCTCCGGCGTGGGCACGCTGATCCACATCTACTCGATCGGGTACATGGAGCACGACGAGCGGCGCCGCCGCTTCTTCGGCTACCTGAACCTGTTCCTCGCGGCGATGCTCCTGCTGGTCCTCGCCGACAACTACCTGCTCCTGTACGTCGGCTGGGAGGGCGTGGGCCTCGCCTCGTACCTCCTGATCGGCTTCTGGCAGCACAAGCCGAGCGCGGCCACCGCCGCGAAGAAGGCGTTCCTCGTCAACCGCGTCGGCGACATGGGTCTGTCGATCGCGATCATGCTGATGTTCACGACCTTCGGCACCTTCGCCTTCGGCCCGGTGCTCGACAGCGTCGGTGACACGTCGGAGGGCAAGCTCACCGCGATCGGCCTGATGCTGCTGCTCGCCGCGTGCGGCAAGTCGGCGCAGGTGCCGCTGCAGTCCTGGCTCGGGGACGCGATGGAGGGCCCGACCCCGGTCTCGGCCCTCATCCACGCCGCGACCATGGTGACCGCGGGCGTCTACCTGATCGTCCGCTCCGGCGCGATCTTCAACGGGGCGCCGGACGCCCAGCTGGTCGTGACCATCGTCGGCGCGGTCACGCTCCTGTTCGGTGCGATCGTCGGTTGCGCGAAGGACGACATCAAGAAGGCGCTGGCCGGCTCGACGATGTCGCAGATCGGCTACATGATCCTCGCCGCGGGCCTCGGCCCCGTCGGCTACGTGTTCGCGATCATGCACCTGGTGACGCACGGCTTCTTCAAGGCCGGGCTCTTCCTCGGCGCCGGTTCGGTCATGCACGGCATGAACGACGAGGTCGACATGCGCAAGTACGGCGCCCTGCGCAAGTACATGCCGGTCACCTTCGTGACGTTCGGCCTCGGCTACCTGGCCATCATCGGCTTCCCGGGCCTGTCCGGCTTCTTCTCCAAGGACAAGATCATCGAGGCGGCCTTCGCGAAGGGCGGGACCGAGGGCTGGATCCTCGGCTCGGTCGCGCTGCTGGGCGCCGCGATCACCGCGTTCTACATGACCCGCGTGATGATCATGACGTTCTTCGGCGAGAAGCGCTGGCAGCCGGACGCGGACGGCCACGAGCCGCACCCGCACGAGTCGCCCTCGTCCATGACGATCCCGATGATCGTCCTCGCGTTCGGCTCGGTCTTCGCCGGCGGATTCTTCTCCATCGGGGACCGCTTCCTGAACTGGCTGGAGCCGGTCACCGGCCACGACCACGGGCACGCGCCGATCAGCGCGGCCGCGGTCACCGGGGCCACCATGGTGTGCCTCGTGATCGGCGTGGGCATCGCCTGGCTCCAGTACGGGCGCCGCACGGTCCCGGTCGTCGCCCCGCGCGGCTCGCTGCTCACCCGGGCCGCCCGCCGCGACCTCCTCCAGGACGACTTCAACCACGTCGTCCTCGTACGCGGCGGCGAGCACCTCACCCGCTCGCTCGTCTACGTGGACCACACCCTGGTCGACGGGGTGGTCAACGGGACGGCGGCCTCGGTCGGCGGACTCTCCGGCCGGCTGCGCAAGCTCCAGAACGGCTACGTGCGCTCGTACGCCGTCTCGATGTTCGGCGGTGCGGCACTCATCGTCGCCGCGACCCTGCTGATGAGGGCGGTCTGATGCCGATGTCCTTTCCTCTGCTGACAGCGACGGCGGCGCTCCCGGCCGTGGGGGCGATCGTCACGGCCGCCGTGCCGGCCAAGCGACGCACCGCGGCCAAGTGGCTCGCGCTGCTGTTCTCGGTCGCGACACTCGCGGTCGCGGCGGTGGTCGCGGTCCGCTTCGACCCGACCGGCGACCGCTACCAACTCACCGAGTCCCACGCGTGGATCAAGGACTTCGGCGTCCGCTACGAGCTGGGCGTGGACGGCATCGGGGTGGCGCTCATCGCGCTGACCGCGCTGCTGATCCCGTTCGTGATCCTGGCCGGCTGGCACGACGCCGACCCGCAGGAGACCGGAGCTGAGTCTCTCGGCAGCTTCGCTGCGGGGCGCTGGCGGCCGACGCAGGGCTTCTTCGCCCTGATCCTGCTGGTCGAGGCGATGGTGATCATCTCCTTCGAGGCCACCGACGTCTTCGTCTTCTACATCTTCTTCGAGGCCATGCTCATCCCGATGTACTTCCTCATCGGAGGCTTCGGGGACCGCGCGGGCCCGCACGGCGAGAAGGAGGCCGCGACCCAGCGTTCGTACGCGGCGGTCAAGTTCCTCCTCTACAACCTCGTCGGCGGCCTCATCATGCTGGCGGCCGTCATCGGCCTCTACGTGGTCGCGGGGAACTTCTCGCTCCAGGAGATCGCCGCCGCCCGCGCGAACGGCTCCCTGGAGATGGCCACCAGCACCGAGCGCTGGCTCTTCCTCGGCTTCTTCTTCGCCTTCGCGGTGAAGGCCCCGCTGTGGCCGCTGCACACCTGGCTGCCGAACGCGATGGGCGAGGCCACGGCCCCGGTCGCCGTGCTCATCACGGCCGTGGTCGACAAGGTCGGCACCTTCGCGATGCTCCGCTTCTGCCTCCAGCTCTTCCCGGAGGCCAGCAAGTGGGCGACGCCGGCGATCCTCGTCCTGGCGCTCATCAGCATCGTCTACGGGGCACTGCTCGCCGTCGGCCAGCGCGACATCAAGCGCCTGGTCGCCTACGCGTCGATCTCGCACTTCGGCTTCATCATCATGGGCATCTTCGCGATGACCAGCCAGGGCCAGTCCGGCGCGACGCTCTACATGGTCAACCACGGCCTGTCGACGGCCGCGCTCATGCTGGTCGCCGGCTTCCTCATCTCCCGCCGCGGCTCCCGCCTCATCGCGGACTACGGCGGCGTGCAGAAGGTCGCCCCGGTGCTCGCCGGAACCTTCCTGATCGGCGGCCTGGCGACGCTGTCGCTGCCCGGACTCGCCCCGTTCGTCAGCGAGTTCCTGGTCCTGGTCGGCACGTTCACCCGCTACCCGGTCATCGGGATCATCGCGACGTTCGGCATCGTCCTCGCCGCGCTGTACACGCTGGTCCTCTACCAGCGCACCATGACCGGCCCGGTGAAGCCCTCGACCGAGGGCATCGCGGACCTCCGGGTGCGTGAGCTCGCGGTCGTGGTCCCGCTGATCGGCGTACTGATCTTCCTCGGTGTGTACCCGAAGCCGCTCACCGAGCTGGTGAACCCGGCGGTCAAGCACACCCTGTCCGACGTCCACAAGAAGGACCCGAAGCCGGAAGTGGAGGCGGCTCACAAATGAGTGCTCTCGTGAGTGCCCCGACCGTCCACACCCTGTGGACAGTGGCGGCCGATCCGATCGCGAAGATCGACGCGCCGAAGATCGAGTACGCGCAGCTGTCCCCGACGCTGATCGTGATCGGCGCGGCCGTCCTCGGCATCCTCGTCGAGGCCTTCGTCCCGCGCAGGCAGCGCTACTACGCGCAGGCGTTCCTGGCGATCGTCGCGATCGCCGCCGCCTTCGCGGCCGTCGTCGGCCTCGCCGCCGGCGGATACGGGACGAGCAAGGCGCACATCGCGGCCATGGGCGCGATCGCCGTCGACGGGCCGGCCCTGTTCCTCCAGGGGACCATCCTGCTCGCCGGACTCGTCTCGATCTTCACCTTCGCCGAGCGCCGGCTCGACCCGGAGGCGCACGGCAACCGCGTCGACTCGTTCGCCGCGCAGGCCGCCGCCGTGCCCGGCAGCGACAGCGAGAAGGCCGCGGTCAAGGCCGGGTTCACCACCACCGAGGTGTTCCCGCTCGCCCTGTTCGCGATCGGCGGCATGCTGGTCTTCCCCGCGGCGAACGACCTGCTGACGCTGTTCATCGCCCTGGAAGTCTTCTCGCTCCCGCTGTACCTGCTGTGCGCCGTGGCCCGCCGCAAGCGGCTCATGTCGCAGGAGGCCGCGGTCAAGTACTTCCTGCTCGGCGCCTTCGCCTCCGCGTTCACCCTCTTCGGCATCGCGCTCCTGTACGGCTACGCGGGCTCCGTCTCGTACGCCACGCTCGCCGAGGTCGTCGACGGCACCGTGGCGACCGTGAACCCGGCCCTGGCCGACACCATGGGCAACGACGCGCTGCTGCTCATCGGCATGGCGCTGGTCGTCATGGGGCTGCTCTTCAAGGTCGGCGCCGTGCCGTTCCACATGTGGACGCCCGACGTCTACCAGGGTGCCCCGACGCCGGTCACCGGCTTCATGGCGGCGGCCACCAAGGTCGCGGCCTTCGGCGCCCTGCTCCGGCTGCTCTACGTGGTGCTGCCGGGGATGCGCTGGGACTGGCGGCCGGTCATGTGGGCCGTGGCGATCGTCACGATGCTCGCCGGGGCGGTCGTCGCCATCACGCAGACCGACATCAAGCGGCTCCTCGCGTACTCGTCGATCGCGCACGCCGGCTTCATCCTCGCCGGTGTCATCGCGACGACCCCGCAGGGCGTCTCGTCGGTCCTCTTCTACCTCGCCGCGTACTCCTTCGTGACCATCGGCGCCTTCGCCGTCGTCACGCTGGTGCGCGACGCGGGCGGCGAGGCCACGCACCTGTCGAAGTGGGCGGGGCTCGGCCGGCGCTCGCCGCTGGTCGCCGCCGTCTTCGCCGTCTTCCTCCTCGCCTTCGCCGGCATCCCGCTGACCTCCGGCTTCGCCGGAAAGTTCGCGGTGTTCAAGGCGGCGGCCGAGGGCGGGGCGGGCGGTCTGGTCGTGGTCGGTGTGATCTCGTCCGCGATCGCCGCGTTCTTCTACATCCGCGTGATCGTCCTCATGTTCTTCAGCGAGCCCAAGGCGGACGGCCCGACCGTGGCCGTGCCGTCGCCGCTGACCATGACGACGATCGGCGTGGGTGTGGCGGTCACGATCGTGCTGGGCCTCGCGCCGCAGTACTTCCTGGACCTGGCGAGCCAGGCCGGGGTGTTCGTGCGGTAGCGCGGTCCTCGTTCGACCGTGTGTTCCTGTGCCCGGCACCCTTGGGAGGGGGTGCCGGGCACCGGCATGTTCCGAGCCGTGTTCCGGGCCGTGTCCCGAGCCGTGTCCCGGGCCTGTGGATAACTTCGAGGGTTGTCGGTCCGGCCCCCTATCGTGGGTGCAGAGGTCGAGGCAAGGGGCCGGGGATGACGACGGGACAGAGGGTATGACTGAGGTGACGGAGCGCGAGGCCGTGCAGAGCGAGGCCCTCGCCACGCTCCACCGGGTGTTCGGATACGACGCTTTCCGCGGCGAGCAGGAAGCGGTCATCGAGCACGTGGTGAGCGGCGGCGACGCGGTCGTGCTCATGCCGACCGGCGGCGGAAAGTCGCTGTGCTACCAGATCCCGGCCCTGGTCAGACCCGGTACGGGCATCGTCGTCTCGCCCCTGATCGCGCTCATGCAGGACCAGGTGGACGCGCTGCGGGCGCTCGGCGTGCGCGCCGGGTTCGTGAACTCGACGCAGGACTTCGACGAGCGGCGCACCGTCGAGGCCGAGTTCCTCGCGGGCGAGCTGGACCTGCTCTACCTGGCGCCCGAGCGGCTCCGGCTCGACGCCACGCTCGACCTCCTCTCGCGCGGCAAGATCTCCGTCTTCGCCATCGACGAGGCGCACTGTGTGGCGCAGTGGGGCCACGACTTCCGCCCCGACTACCTCACCCTGTCGGTGCTCGGGCAGCGCTGGCCGGACGTGCCGCGCATCGCGCTGACGGCGACCGCGACGCACGCGACGCACCAGGAGATCACCCAGCGGCTCGGCATGCCCGACGCCCGGCACTTCGTCGCGAGCTTCGACCGGCCCAACATCCAGTACCGGATCGTCCCCAAGGCCGACCCGAAGAAGCAGCTCCTGTCCTTCCTGCGCGCGGAGCACGAGGGCGACGCGGGCATCGTGTACTGCCTGTCGCGCAAGTCGGTCGAGGCGACCGCCGAGTACCTGTCGAAGAACGGGATCGAGGCCGTGCCGTACCACGCGGGCCTCGACGCGGGCACGCGTGCGGCGCACCAGTCGCGGTTCCTGCGCGAGGAGGGCCTCGTCGTCTGCGCGACCATCGCGTTCGGCATGGGCATCGACAAGCCGGACGTGCGTTTCGTGGCGCACCTGGACCTGCCGAAGTCCGTCGAGGGCTACTACCAGGAGACCGGCCGCGCGGGCCGTGACGGCCTCGCCTCCACGGCCTGGATGGCCTACGGGCTCCAGGACGTGGTGCAGCAGCGCAAGCTGATCAACATGGGGGAGGGCGACGAGGCGTTCCGCCGCCGGGCCTCCTCGCACCTGGACTCGATGCTGGCGCTGTGCGAGACGGCGCGGTGCCGGCGCGCCCAGCTCCTCACGTACTTCGGGCAGGAGGCGCCCGAGGCCTGCGGCAACTGCGACACGTGCCTGACCCCGCCGGAGACCTGGGACGGGACCGTCGCCGCGCAGAAGATCCTCTCCACCGTGGTGCGGCTCGACCGGGAGCGGCGGCAGAAGTTCGGCGCGGGCCAGATCATCGACATCCTGCTCGGCAAGCGCACCGCGAAGGTCATCCAGTTCGACCACGACCAGCTCTCCGTGTTCGGCATCGGCGAGGAGCTGGCCGAGGCCGAATGGCGGGGCGTGGTCCGGCAGTTGCTGGCGCAGGGGCTGATCGCGGTCGAGGGCGAGTACGGGACGCTCGTGCTCACCGAGGAGAGCGGGTCCGTGCTCGGGCGGCAGCGGGAGGTCCTGCTGCGCAAGGAGACGAAGCCGGCGGCCGCTCCGCGGGCCCGGCGGTCCAGGTCCGGAGGCGGCACCGCTGCCGCGGCGGCCGAGCTGCCCGCCGAGCTGGTCCCCGTCTTCGAGGCGCTGCGGGCCTGGCGGGGCGCCCAGGCGAAGGAGAACGGGGTCCCGGCGTACGTCATCTTCCATGACGCGACGCTCCGGGAGATCGCGATGCGCCGTCCGGCGTCGGTCGCGGAGCTCGGCACGATCGGGGGGGTCGGCGAGAAGAAGCTCGCGACGTGGGGGGAGGGTGTGCTCGGTGTTCTGGCCGGTCTTGACGGTGCCGCGGCGCCGGCGTCGGCCCCGTCGTCGTCCGCGCCGGAGCCCGACCCCTTCGACGAGGCCGAGCCTCCGGAGGACATCGACTGGTAAGTCGCCGGGTGCGGCTCTCGTCGTGGCTGGTCGCGCAGTTCCCCGCGCCCCTGGAAGGCTGCGGCTTCGCCGCGCCTTCCCCCGATCAAAGGCGCCGGACGCCTTGATCGGGGAGATGCCACCCGAAGGG